>CAZNIX010000041.1:0-18389 GCA_964573125.1 uncultured Thermoanaerobaculia bacterium | reverse complement strand
TCACGCCGCGGCCGCGGCCGCGGCGTCGCGCCGGGCCTCCCGCCGGGCGCGCGTGAGCGCGATCGCGAGCGCCGCCACCAGTAGCGCGCCGGCGGCGGCGAGCGCGTAGCTGCCGCCACCGGGGAAGCTCTCGATCCAGAAGTTCGCGACCTTCACCCGCCCGAAGAACGGCGGCGTGAACGGCTCGACCTTGATCGCCGCGTCGGGCGCCAGGTTGTGGCCGTAGCCGTAGAGCCGGTGCCAGAAGTCCCAGGCCGAGAACAGCCCGAAGTAGACGAACAGCACGGTGACGTCGATCAGGTCGCGCACGGTGCCGAAGACCACGGCGCGCAGGATGATCAGGATGAAGAAGCCGACGACGAACGGCATCCACAGGAACTCCGAGAAGTCGCTCTCGAGCAGCGGCCGCATCCCGATGTAGTGGTTGAGCGAGTTGATCTCCCGCAGATCGTCGCGCAGCTCGGTCTTCTGCCCCTCGAGGTGGTCGACGTGGATCGCGAGAAACAGCGGGTCCGGGTACTGGTTGGACTCGAACGACATCGTCCACAGCGGCGAGGCGAAGACGCCGAGCATCGCGACCATCGCCGCCGCCATCGCCAGCCGCGCGAGCGGCCGGATCGGCTGCTCGAGGACGTGCTGGTAGAGGCTCAGCCTGCGCGCCATGGTAGGTTCCCCGGCCTTTCTGCTCAGCGCACCATCAGGTAGCCCTGCATCTCCTGGTGGAGCGCGGAGCAGAAGTTGGTGCAGTAGTAGGCGAACACGCCGGTCTTGTCGGCGGTGAAGGTGACGTGCTTGGTCTCGCCGGGGTCGATCACCAGGTTGATGTTGTAGCCGTTGATGCCGAGGCCGTGCAGCTCGTCGGTGGTCTGCTCGATGTTGGTGATGTGGATGGTCACGGTGTCGCCCTTCTGCACCTCGAAGCTGGTCGGGTGGAGGGTCGAGCGCACCGCCGCCATCTTGACGTCCACCTTCTTGCCGTTGCGGCTCACCGCGGCGTCGGCGACGTCCCAGATCGCCCACGGGTCGTCGTTCTCCTCCTTGGGGTAGACCTCGATCGGGTTGAGCTTGCTGCGATGGATCGCCTGCGCGTAGTGCGGCTCGGGCTCGGTGAAGGCGTCGTAGAGCACCCGCATCTTCTCGCCGGTGATGTCGATCAACTGGCTCGACTCCGGCTGGCTCGGCCCGACGTTGAGGTGCCGGCCGTGCGAGAGCTTGTTGAGCGCGATCACGTAGCGGCCGTCCGGCCTCATCGAGTCGCCGCCGGGGACCAGCAGGTGGCCGATGTTGTAGGCGACCGGCACGGTGTCGAGCACCTCGCCGGTCCGGGGGTCCCACTTGGCGATCGCGCTGTCGATGAAGAGGCTGGTGTAGGCGAAGCCCCGGTCGTCGTACTGCGTGTGCAGCGGGCCGAGGCCGATCTGGACCTCGCGCTCCATCACGCTGTCGTAGTTGAGCACCGGGATGCCGTCTTCCTCGCCGGTGAAGTCCTCGGCCTGGATCGCGGCGAGCATGCGGTCGAAGCTGTACACGGTGGTGATCGCCTCGAGCTTGCCGCTGGTGACGAAGTAGGTGCCGTCGGGGCCGAAGTCGACCCCGTGCGGGCTCTTGGCCACCGGGATCAGGTAGGCGAGACCCGGCACCTGGGCGGGATCGATCACCCGCACGCCGCCGATCATCTCGCCCTTGCCCTCGGCCGCCGCCTGCGCCGCGGCCCTCCAGTTGACCGCGATCGCGTAGTCGCGGTCGTTGGCGCTCGCGGTCTTCTCCAGCTCGCCGGTCGCGCGCTCGGAGTTGTAGCAGGTCCAGATCGCCCAGTCGGCCGAGGGACCGCGGCCGGTCGAGCCGAGATCCCAGTCGAACGGCGGAGTGACGAGCTGGAAGCCGTTGCTCATGTCGCCGCTTTCGGGATCGACCGCGAGCCCGCCGACCACCCCCTTGTAGCGGGTGGCGTAGTCGTCGACCGCGGCGTAGCTGCCCCCCAGCGGGACGCTGAAGCGCGAGCCGTAGGTGAGGTACTCGGTGTTCGCGGTGGCGAACGCGCTGGGGTGGTTGCCCGAGACGTTGGGAATCGGGCCGAAGATCTGCTTGGTCTTGAAGTCGCGCAACGAGATCCGTGCCATCCGCGAGTTGGCGGTGTCGTTGATGAACAGCCAGCGGCCGTCGTACTCGCCGTTGGTGCGCGACAGCGACGGATGGTGGGCGTCGCCCCAGGTGAAGGCGCCGAGCATCGCCCTGGACTCGTCGTCGAAGCCGTAGCCGGTCGCCGGGTAGGGCGCGTACACCGGGATGGTCGCGATGTGGCGCATCGAGGGGATCCCGGCGACGTAGACCTGCCCGGAGTGGCCGCCGGAGTAGAACAGGTAGAACTCGTCGAGGTCGCCCGGCGGCACGTAGGTGGCGGCCGCGGCGGCGGCGCCGCCGCCGGTGGCCGCGCCGCCGCGGCGCACCTCTCCCTGCGGGCCGCCGCAGGCGAAGACGACGACCATGGCGACGGCGGCCAGGGCGCCGAGCAAGAGCCAGGTCCGGTTGCGTTGGGTCGTGGTCATGGGCTGGAACCTCCTCATTCGTGGGCCGCGGCCGGGCCGGCGTCGGAGGCCGCCGCCGCTCGCCCTTCGGCTGGTTGTGCAGCGTGCTGTTCGGCTTTCTGTGCGAGGTAGCGCTCGTGGGCGATCTTGAGCAACCGGACCGCCTCGCGCCGCTCTTCGGGGGACAGCTCGATCTGCTTGGACAGGACCACTGACATGGTCCCGCTCGGGTTCATCATGAAGTCGTCGAGGGTGCGCCCGAACCGCCGCGGCGCGTCCTCGACCGCGAGTGCCAAGTCGGGGCCGATCTTGGTCGCCGACTCGATGCCCAGGCTCGAGACGTCGTGGCAGATGAAGCAGGTCTTCTCGACGAAGAACCGGCCCGGTCCCTCGCGCATCAGCCGCTCGCGCGCGGCCTCCTCGGGGGTCGGCACGTCGCGCAGGATCGCCCCCGGCCGCAGGTCGGCGGGCACCTCGGTCTCGCCCCACGAGAGCAGGAGCAGGGTCAGCGCCAGCGCGTCGTCGCGGCTGAAGCCGAACTCGGGCATCACCGAGTCGGGCGAGAAGCTCTTCGGGCTCTGGAGGTGGCCGATGTGCCACTCGAGGAGCGACGGGAGCGCGGTCAGCCGCGCGTAGTCGTACTGCTCCGGGCTCTTGTCGCCGGCGCGGGTGAGGTCGGGGCCGATCGCGCCGCCGCGCTCGTTGATCACGTGGCAGGCGCGGCAGCCCTTGCGGTCGATGATCGCCTTGGCGCGGTTGACGTGCGGCGCGCCGGCGGTCTCGCGGTCGTAGCGGTGGCAGGCGTTGCAGCGCAGCTCGAGGAAGGCCGCGGGGTCGTCGACGCCGTAGCTCTCGGCGAGCTGGCGGTCGAGCAGCGGCTCCTCCCAGTGCGCGACCCAGCCGTGGGCGTCGGGCAGCTCGGTCGCCGGCCCCTGGCCGCCGTGGCAGTACGTGCAGCCGAAGCGCTCGATCGGATGTCGGTCGAGGATCGCTTCGGGGTGGCTCGCGAACGGCTGCGGGGCGTCGGCCAGCCCCTCCCAGGTCACCCCGAGGTGGCAGGTCGTGCAGCGGTCGACGCGGTCGCTCTCCGGCAGCCAGATCTGCTGCACCCCGGTCGGGGTCGCCGCCGCTCGCTCGGGGCCGAAGCGCTCCTCGACCAGGCGCCGGAACTCGAGCTGGTAGCGCCGGTAGGGCGGGTAGACCTCGGCGGCGATCAGCACCCCGGTGAGCGCGAGCGTGATCAGGGCGGCGGCCCAGGTCAGCGGCTTGTCCCAGCGGAACACGTTTCTTCTCCTTCGCTCGGCGCGGTCAGAACCGCGGCGGCTCCTCCGGCCACGGCTGCCACGGCCAGTAGAAATCCCAGTAGGGGCCGCGCAGGAAGGTGCCGATGACGGTGAGCACGATCAGCGCGACGCAGACGACCAGGAACACCGCGTTGGCCCGCCGCCGGTCGCGCGGGAGCCAGACCCCGACCGCGGCGGCGCCGGCGCGGTCGAGCCAGGGCGCCGCGATCGCCCACAGCAGGAGCACGCCGGGGACGATCACGCCCCCGACCAGCGCGCCGTTGAGGGTGAAGCCGCCGACGCGGACGGTGGTGATCGTCACCAGCTCCTGGAGCCAGAGGAAGTACCAGGGCGCCTTGGCCGGGTTGGGGGTGACCTCGGGATTCGCCGGCGCCTCGAGCGGGGCGCCGACCCAGATCGCGAGCACCGAGGTGACGGCGAACGTCAGCAGTCCGACGAGCAGCAGGCGCACCAGCAGGCCCGGCACCGCGCGCACCAGGTGGCGCTCCTCGTCGACCAGCGCGGTCTCGACCGCGGCGGTACGGCCGGCGGTGATCCCCATCAGGGTGTAGGGCTTCCCCTTGCCCGGCGGCGCCGGCGCCGCCTTCTCCTCGCGCGCCACCCGGTCGTGGGCGGCGAGGCCGCCGTCCTTGTGGATCCGCCACATGTGCCAGACGAAGAGCCCGCCGAGGAGCCCCGGCAGGACGAAGCAGTGGAGCACGTAGAAGCGGAGCAGCGCGTTCTGGTCGATGGTGTTGCCGCCGAGGAGCACGAAGCGCACCTGCTCGCCGAAGAGCGGCACCGCCTGCGCGATGTTGGTGCCGACGGTCACCGCCCAGAACGCGAGCTGGTCCCAGGGCAAGAGGTAGCCGGTGAACGACAGGAAGAGCGTCACCAGCAGCATCGCGAGCCCGATCCACCAGTTGACCGGCCGGTGCTGGCGTACGCCGACGCCGTTCTTGAACGCGCCGGTCAAGAACACCCGCACCATGTGGAGGAAGACCGCGATCACCATCAGGTGGGCGGCGATGCGGTGGCTCGCGCGCAGGAAGCGGCCGAAGGAGACCACGTACTCCAGGTCCTTGATCGAGGCGTAGGCGCGCTCGACCGAGGGCACGTAGAGGAACATCAGGGGGATGCCGGTCAGGATCAGGATCAGGAACAGAACCGCCGAGATCGTGCCCAGCCACATCGAGTAGGAGGTCGCGATCGAGCGCCGGGCCACCTTGTTCGGGAACCAGTGGAGGAGGAAGTTGCGCACCACCGCGTCGCCGGCCTCGCGCTCGCCGGCCGGCGCCCAGGTCCAGACCAGCCGCCGCCAGCGCGAGCGGCGCTCGCCGCGGTCGGCCACCTTCGGCTCGCTCAGGTCCGCCATCGCGCCCTCCTAGACCGCCACCGTCAGCCGCCAGCCCTTGTCGGCGCGCTCGGCGAGGTCGACTACGAGCTGGCCGTCGTCGGGGGCGACGTCGAGCTTGAAGTAGTCGAGCGGGCGCGGCGCGGGGCCGGCGTAGGGGGTGCCGTCGCCGCGGTACTTGCTGCCGTGGCACGGGCAGTGGAACTCGACCGTCGCGGCCGCCCGCCCCGATGCCGCCGGCCCGGCGGCGCCGGGCGCGGTGCGCGCGAGCTGGCGCGCGAGCTGGACCGTGCAGCCGAGGTGGGTGCAGACCGCGCTGATGCAGTGGAAGGTGTGCGCCTCGCGGAAGATGAACACCCGCTGCTCGGGGAGGAAGGTGGCGCCGCCGGCGAAGCTCCCGACCGGACCGGCCTTGAAGCGCAGCGGCTGCTCGTAGAGCGCGTTGGGGACGAGGGAGCGGAACGCGAGCACGGCCGGCGCGCCGAGCGCCGCCGCGACCAGGCCGCCGCCGACCCGCGTCAGGAACTGGCGGCGCGGCAGTCCCTCGGTCGAGCCCTCGGCGCCGGCGCCCGGCGCGCCGCTCGCGGCCGCCGGCGCGCCCGGCCGTTCATCGCTGCTCATAGTAGAGGACCTCCATGGTCATGGCGTCGGTCGGACAGCGGATCGCGCACAGGCCGCAGCGGATACAGGCCTCGTCGTCCTTGAGCATCGCCGAGGCGACGACGCCCTCGGCGCCGCCCGCCGCGCGCGCCTCGGCGAGTTGACGCTCCGGCAGCTCCAGCTCCTCGAGCGGCACGAGCTTCAGGCAGTGCTCCGGGCAGATGTCGACGCAGCGGTTGCACAGGATGCACTTCTCGGCGTCGTAGACGGTCTGGACGTGGCAGGTGAGGCAGCGCTCGGCCTGGCGCCGCGCCTCGGCCTCGTCGTAGCCGGTCTCGACCTCGCTGATCCCGCTGCGCCGGCCGAGGTCGGAGGTCGGGGGCGCAACGCGCGGGAGCAGGTCGTAGTCGGCGGTGCGCTCGAAGCGGCGGGTCGGGATCTTCTCGAAGCGGAAGACGAAGCGCGCGCCGGCGGCGGCGCCCGCGAGCTGGGCGTGGATGCCGCGCGCCGCCCGCTTGCCGTCGGCGACCGCGTCGATCAGGTTGCGCGGCCCGAACGCGGCGTCGCCGCCGGCGAAGACCCACGGCGCGCTGGTCGCCAGGGTCTCGAGGTCGACCCGCACCGTGCGCGCCGGGGTCAGCTCGACGCCGTCCTCGGGCCGGAGGAAGTCGAGGTTCGGCTGCTGGCCGATGGCGAGGATCACCAGGTCGGCCTCCCGCGTCTCGTGGATCGACGGGTCGTAGACCGGGTCGAAGCGGCCGTCCGGGTCGTAGGTGCGGCTGACGCCGACGAGGTGGATGCGCGCCACGCGCCCTTCGCCCTCGAAGCGCTCGACCCCGCGCTGGGGGAGGAAGCGGATCCCCTCGGCGATCGCCTGCTCGAACTCCTCGCGCCCCTGCTCGGTGCGCGTCACCGGCATCTCGGCGTAGCTCTCGAGACTGGCGAGCGTGACCTCGGCGCCGGCGCGGGCGGCGAGGCGGGCGGCGTCGAGCGCGGGGCCCATGCCGCCCCCCTCCTCGCGCACCGAGCGCTCGCCGGCCGCGGCGCGCAGCGCCATCCGGGCGGCGTCGAACGCGACGAAGCCGCCGCCGACCACCAGCACCCGGTCGGCGCGCGGCACCCGATAGCCGTTGTTGATGTTGATCAGGTAGTCGATCGCGCGCACGATGCCGTCGAGCTCGCTCCCCGGCACCCGGAGGTCGCGCGCGCGCTGGGCGCCGACGGCGAGGAAGGCGGCCTCGAACCCGTCGGCGCGCAGGGCGGCGAGGCCGCGCTCGGGAGTCAGCGGCGCGCGGTAGCGGAAGTCGACGCCGAGGTCGGCGATCGCCTGGACATCCTTGTCGAGCACCCCGCGCGGCAGGCGAAACTCCGGAATGCCGTGGAAGGCCATGCCGCCGGCGCGGTCGCTGGCCTCGAACACGGTGACCGCGTAGCCCATGACCGCGAGGTCGTGGGCGCAGGCGAGCCCGGCCGGGCCGGCGCCGACCACCGCCACCCGCCGCCGGCCGCCGGCGCCGGCCAGCTCGCTCGTGAGCGGCGGCAGGTGCCAGCGCCACTTGTTGCCCGGCTCGCCGGCGCCCGCGAGCAGCTCGCGGAAGACCCCCGGCTCGCGCGACTCGACGCCGTAGCGCTCGGTGACGAAGCGCTTGAGCGCGCGGATCGCGACCGGGGCGTCGAAGTTGCCGCGCCGGCACTTCGACTCGCAGGGCGCGGCGCAGATCCGGCCGCACACCGAGGCCAAGGGGTTGGGCGAGCGGGCGGTGAGGTAGGCCTCGCGGTCGCGCCCCTCGGCGATGAGCTGGACGTAGCGCCCGCAGTCGGTGAGCACGGGGCACGCCATCTGGCAGGGGATCCGCCCCGTCCAGTAGGTGAGGTCGGGAAGCTGGGCTCGAATGCTCATGACTCGTCGGATCCGCCGGGGGCGGCTCGATGGTCGCCATCCTCTGCGAGTCGAACCGCGCGCGCGACGCCCGATGGGATTGGCCACGGAGCCGCGCCGATGGGTAGGGCAGGGCCGGCCCGGTGGGGTAGGCCGGCGCTTCCGGAACGGCCGCCGCGGCAGGGCGCTACCGCAGGTTGACCACCGCGCCGTCGACGAGGTCGATGTGCGCCGCCTGGGGCTCCTTGGGCAGCCCCGGCATGCGCAGGACGTCGCCCAGGAGCGCGATCACGAAGCCGGCGCCGGCGGCGGGGATGAAGCGGCGGCAGGTGACCTCGAACCCGTGGGGGAGGCCGGGGCGGTTGGGGTCGTCGGAGAGCGAGGACTGGGTCTTGGCCACGCACAGCGGGGTGCCCGCCATCCCCAGGCGCTCGACGAACGCGAGGTCCTTCTCCGCCTCGTGGGTGTAGGCGACGTCGGAGGCGCCGTACATCTCGCGCGCGACGTGGACCAGCTTCTCCTTGATCGGCTGCTCGTTGCGGTAGACCGGGGTGAAGCGGCGCGGCGGGTGGACCGCGTGCTCCATCACCAGCTCGGCGAGCGCGGCCGCGCCCTCGCCGCCGCGCGCGAAGTGGTCGGACGCCGCGGCCGGGACGTCGCGCGCCGCGCAGGCGCGGAGCACCGCGGTCACCTCGTCGTCGGCGTCGGCGGCGAAGCGGTTGACCGCGACGATCGCCGGCTTGCCCAGCCGGTGGACGTTGTGGATGTGCTTCCACAGGTTGGGCAGACCGGCCTCGACCGCCGCCGGGTCGGGTCGCTCGAGATCGCCGGGCTTGGCGCCGCCGTGGTGCTTGAGGGCGCGCACGGTCGCGACCACCACCACGCAGGCAGCGTCGAGGCCGGCGGTGCGGCACTTGATGTGGAAGAACTTCTCGGCCCCCAGCTCGGTGGCGAACCCGGCCTCGGTGACCACCCAGTCGGCGTAGGCGAGCGCGGTCTTGGTCGCGAGCACGGAATTACAGCCATGAGCGATGTTGGCGAACGGGCCGCCGTGGACCAGCGCCGGCACCCCCTCGGTGGTCTGGACCAGGTTCGGGCGCAGGGCGTCCTTGAGCAGCACGAGCATCGAGCCGACCGCGCCGAGGTCGGCCGCGGTCACCGGCTCGCCGCCGAGGGTGAGCGCCACCAGCAGCCGGGACAGCCGGCCGCGCAGGTCCTCGGCGCCGGCGGCCAGGCAGAGCGCGGCCATCACCTCCGAGGCCGGCGTGATGTCGAACCCGGCCTCGCGCGGCACGCCGTGGATCGGTCCGCCGAGCCCGATCACCGCGTGCCGGAGCGCGCGGTCGTTGAGGTCGATCACCCGCGGCCAGAGCACCTTGCGCGGGTCGATGCCGAGGCCGTTGCCGTAGTGGAGGTGGTTGTCGAGCAGGGCGGCGAGCAGGTTGTGCGCCGAGGAGACGGCGTGGAAGTCGCCGGTGAAGTGGAGGTTGATGTCCTCCGCCGGCACCAGCGAGGAGCGGCCGCCGCCGGTCGCGCCCCCCTTGCGCCCGAAGGTCGGGCCGAGCGACGGCTCGCGCAGCGCCGCGCACGCGCGCTTGCCGAGCGCGGCGAGCCCCTGGACGAGGCCGATCGAGGTCGTGGTCTTCCCCTCGCCGGCCGGAGTCGGGGTGATCGCGGTCACCAGCACCAGCCGCCCGCGCGGCCGGTCGCCCTCGAGGGCCTGCAACCGCACCTTCGCCTTCCCCTCGCCGTAGGGCACGACGTGCTCGGGCGCCAGCCCGAGCGCCGCCGCCACCTCCTCGATCGGCCGCGGGCCTTTCGCTTGTTCGGGCTCCGATGTCGCGCCTCTGCTCATCGCCTCCTCCTTGGCCAGTCGCCGCGGGGGCGCTCGTCTCGCCTACTGTGAAATCGGTGCCGAGTCTACGGCGCTTCTCTGAGGCTCTCGATCACGCGGGCACGGAGCTGCTCGTGGATCCAGATGTCAGGGCGTCCGCCGATCGCTCCGACGAGGTCGATGCCTTCGGGTGCTGACAGGTGGCCGGCACGAAAAGCCGAGACGATCACGCCAAGAGTCCCTTTGACGCCGGTCGTCACCTGGGCCGCACGGAAGCTGCGCTCTGCAGTTTGACGCGCTGCGAGGTCGTCGATCAAGACCCACTCCGCCCGCCTTTGGATCGCCAGCAGTATGGCGCTGATCTCGCCGCGGCCGAGCCGCGCCACGACCGGGAGCGGGCCGTCCGGAGACGCCGCGGTTTCCAGGTCGCCAGCTTGCCAGCGTGCGAGCAGAGCGAGCGCGTCTGGTGCACCGCGATCCACGCCCGTGGCGATCGCTTCGCGGTGCACGGCAGGCGGAATCAGGACCTTCGGGTACAGGCGGAAGAGGATGTCGAGTGCGCCGATCTTGGCCAAGGCGATCAGTGGCCCGGCGTCGGCCACCACGGTCAAAGGTCGGCGGCCTCTTCGAGAGTCAGGCGCTTCTTCGCCAGCAGTTCCGGCTCGACTCGCGGTTCGAGCCCATGTGCGTAGGCGAGGGCGATCATCTCCCGAAGTGGCACGCGCGCCTGTTCGGCGGCGTAGGCGAGGCTCCCTTCACCCCGCGCGAAGGCCGCCAGCGCCTGCCGGATACGCCACTCTCGTAGGCCCAGCTCCAGGACCAGCTCCCGCTCGCCCGGATCGGTGGGGAGCTGAGCTGCCACCTCTGGGCGGAGAAGGACAGGCACTGACGTCGTGCGCATCGGCGAAGCCTCTTCAGGCACGTGAAGGGTAGCATAGGAGGCCGATGCGCGCTGTCCTCCCGGTCTCCAGTCCTCCCGACTCTCGCCCCCGCCTCGGCGAGCTACCCGACCCGGTGCCCGGACCCGGCGAGGTGCTGGTCGCGGTGCGCGCGGCCGGGCTCAATCGCGCCGACCTGATGCAGCTCCGCGGGCAGTATCCGCCGCCGCCGGGGGAGAGCGAGGTGCCGGGCCTCGAGCTGGCCGGCGAGGTGACTGCGGTGGGGGAAGGCGCCACCGGCTGGGCGCCGGGCCAGCGGGTGATGGCGCTGGTCGCGGGCGGCGGCCAAGGCGAGCTGGCGGCGGTGCCGGCGGGCCAGCTCATGGCGCTGCCCGAGGGGCTGAGCTTCGTCGAGGGGGCGGCGATCCCCGAGGCGGGGCTCACCGCCTGGACCAACCTGGTGGTCGAGGGTGGCCTCGCCGCCGGCGAGACGGTGCTGATCAGCGGCGCCAATGGCGGCGTCGGCACCTTCGCGGTGCAGCTCGCGGCCGAGCTGGGGGCGAGGGTGCTCGCCGCCGGCCGCGACCGCGCGCGGCTCGAGCCACTGCGCGCGCTCGGCGCCGCCGAGCTGCTGCTCCTCGACGACGACCTCCCGGCGCGCGCCCGCGAGCTGACCGCCGGCCGCGGCGCCGATCTCGCGCTCGACTTGGTCGGCGGCGCGCATCTGCCGCGGCTGCTCGCCGCGCTCGCCACGCGCGGCCGCCTGGTGCTCGTCGGCCTGACCGCCGGCCGCCGCGCCGAGCTGGACCTCGGGCTGATCCTCGGCCGCCGCCTGCGTCTGATCGGCTCGACCCTCCGCCCCCGGCCCCGCCCCGAGAAGGCGGCCCTGGTCGCCGCCTTCGCCGAGTTCGCCCTGCCGCGCCTCGCGGACGGCCGGCTGCGGCCGGTGATCGACCGGGTGTTCCCGTTCGAGGAGGTCGCCGCGGCGTACGCGCGGATGGAGGCGGGCGGGGTGACGGGCAAGATCGTCGTCGAGATTAAGCCTCCACGGCGCTGGGTCGGCCTGCGGCCGCCGCCGCGCGCTCGGAGGGCCGCGCCAGGCCTGCGGCGCGGGGCCCTGTCCCAAGAGGACAGGACCCGCCCCAGGACTCGATTGACAAGATAACCTGTGTATGCTCTCATAACAAGAGACATGAGAGCAACAAGGGAGGCCACTGTGATCCGAAGGTGCATGGCGGTGTCCTCGGGCTCGCGACGCGACGGCAGGAAAGGCTCGACGAGGCTGCCTTGGCACGCAGCCTGCGTGGCCATGGCAATGCTCCTCCTGCCCGGCGTGCTCGACGCCCAGCTCCACAGACCCGACAGGCCGGTCGACTCACCGTTGTGGTGGACGCTCACCGACGAGGTGACGCCGGCCGAACTGAAGCGGCTCTTCTCCGATCGATCGCTGTCACTGGAGCGGTACGACGCGGCGGTCGCAGCCGGCCTCGCGGACCCTTTGCCCGAGCGGGGTGCGGGCGGGAGAGAGTGCCTGGACTTCTACCTCAACCGTGACCTCACGCCGGAGCTGGAACCGATGTGGCTCGCGTTCGACACGTTTTTTCGTGTTTACGCTCCCGACGAGCAGGTTGACGAGGAGCGCGCGCACGCCGCACCACTGGACCTGCGACGGTTCGGCGTCTCCCCCTCCGGGGTCGAGACGATCCTCAGAGCAGCGGCGGCCACGGAAGCGGAATTCGACAGCTTGATGGACGATCTCGGGCCCAAGATGCGCGAGATGACGGTCCTCCTCGGGGAGGTCTACTACGAGGATCCGCAGCGTGCCGCATTGGCGCCGCCCCATAGGCAGGTCCTCGATGCCGTGGAGCTGCGCGACTATCAGACCGTGGCCTCCGCGGTCGGCCGGTCGGTGTCCGAGATCCGCGATCTCGTCGACTCCCATGCCGACTGGGACGCACCATACGCGCTGGTCGCCGAGGCGCTGCCCCGTCTCAAGGAGGAGTTGACCGACGAGGACTGGCAGGGGCTTCGCCGCTACTTGCTGGAGACCGTCGTCGCCCGCAAAGGCAACAGCCGTCACTTCGCCGAGGCCTGCGGAGACTCAGAGCGATGAGAAAGAAGACATGGCACATCGTATCGACTCTCGTCGGCATGGTTCTGACTACGACTGTGGCGCCACAGCCGCTCTCAGCAGGCCAGTTCACGATCACCGAGATCGACCACTATTTCTTGGCGAATACGGATACGCAGTTCAGGTTCGACGTGAATGCAAGAGCGGTTTGGGAGGGCAATCAGCAGACCGCTGGCTTTGATCGGCTCTTTCGGACATTCTGGTGGGTCACCGATCTAGGATGGTGTACGCATCCGGCTGCTGACCCAAAAAAGGACTGTCAGACCCAGGGCTGGACCTGGGATGCGCCACCCTTCGAGCAGGGCGATGAGATCTGGTGCGACAGCTTCGGTCCCGCCTGCGCCGCCCATAAGGGAGTGGACAAGCCTTGTTGTGGCCTGGATACGCTGGACTACAAAGGCAGGGCCGACGTCGTGAATCTGCACGGACACAGCCAGGATGACGAGCAGTTCACTCAGCAGCAGCCGGTGCCCTGCCGGCAGTGTGAGCCCCCGCCTAACTGTCTAGTCGGCGGAATGAGATCGACCTTCTCATTGCCTGTATCGGGCGGCCCTCGGGTCGTCCACGCTGTTAGCCCCGGCACCTTCCGTAATCCGCGGACCGATACCCACGGCGGGATACTGTACATTCTCGACGAGTGGGTGATCCTGGCGATCGATCGCGGGGCAGACGGTGTGGTGTCCAACGTCACGGCGCTTGCGGCTTCCACCAGCGGTTATGGCGACTTCCGGCGGGAGCTCCTGATCGAGGGAATCGAGTTGTCCCGTCAGTCCCGGCGCACTCAGAGCGGGGAGTTCCTCGGCACGGGATCTCTCGAGGCGTACTTCCGCCCGGGGCGTTCGATCGTGCTGGTCGTCAATGAGCCGGTTCATCCCCCCAACGATCGGTGGATCGAACCGCCGCTTCCCCTGCTCCGGCCGGGTTCGGTGCAGGGGGCGATCGGTGGCGAGGCCCTGGTGGTCGTGCGGGCCGACTTTGCCGAGGATCGCTCCCTGATCGACCTCCAGGTCCTCTACTCGGACCGGCCGCTGACCAGAGACGAGAGGAAGTTCGTCGAAGCGAGCCTCGGCCTCGAGTACCTCTCCGAGAAGCGGCACCGGGCGGTGCTCTTCGCGGTGCTTCGGCTGGATGGCGGCGCCGTAACGATCCAGCGCAGCCGGACGGTGAGGCCCCAATGCTGCTGCGACCCGGGTCCGTACAATCCGTGCAACCAGAACCCAATGTCCGGCGCGTAGGCTCGACCGCACCTCCGCTGGCGAGCGCAAGGCGAAGGCTGCGGCCGCGGGCGGCGCTCGGCACTGAGAGAAGCCGGATCGCCGGCCTCTATGCCGCGGCGTGCTCCTCCTCCCACCCCAGGATGCCGTCGATCGTCCCGCGCGAGACCGCGTGGTAGCCCGGCCGCGCCCGCTCGTAGATCCGCAGCGCCCACGCCTTCCCCTCCGGCGTCGCCGCGAGGGCGCCGTAGAGGGGGGCGAGGAACTTGCGGCGGCCGACGCGGAGGAGGAACTCCTCGAGCGCCGGGTAGGCCGGCTGGTAGCCGGCGGCGATCGCCAAGCGGAACCACGCGGCCTGGATCTCGGCGTTGCCGCTCGCGGTCAGCTTGAAGGCGTCGTCCAGCTTGGCGAGGCGCTCCGGCGGCAGCTCGTCGGGCAGGCCGCGCAGGAAGCGCAGCCACTCGTGGGTGGTCCAGGCCGCGGTCGGCAGCTCGGCGGCGGCGCCGCCCTCGAGCCAGGCCTGGCGCGCGGCGTCGACGGCGGCGAAGCGCTCGCTCGCGGGCGGCGCCAGGTTGTCCGGCAGGCCGGGCTCGTAGACCCAGCGGTCGAGGCCGATGCGCTCGGCCTCCTCGGGGCTGAGCAGCTCGGCACGCAGGTGGTCGAGGAAGCCGGCGCTGGTCATCGACTGGAACGCGAAGCGCTCGAAGTAGCCGGCCAGGAACGCGTCCCAGCGCTCGCGGCCGACCGCCTGCTCGAGGGTGCGCAGGAGGAACCGCCCCTTCTCGTAGGCGACGTCGTTCATCCCCTCGTCGGGGTCGCGGCCGGCGAGGTCGAGGTGGAGGCGGGTGTCCGGGGAGTCGGCGCCCATCTCCTCGATCGTCCGGCGGAGCTCGCCGAGCGCGAGGGCGGCGAGCATCTCGGCGTACTCGGCGCCGTAGAGCGCCTCCATGATCCGGCCCTCGAAGTAGGTGGTGAACCCCTCGTTGAGCCAGAAGTCGTTCCAGCTCGCGTTGGTCACCAGGTTGCCCGACCACGAGTGGGCCAGCTCGTGGGCGACCAGGGCGACCAGCGAGCGGTCGCCGGCGAGGATGGTCGGGGTGGCGAAGGTCAGCCGCGGGTTCTCCATGCCGCCGAACGGGAAGCTCGGCGGCAGCACCAAGAGATCATAGCGCCCCCAGCGGTACGGGCCGTAGAGCTTCTCGGCGGCGTCGATCATCTGCGGCGTGTCGGCCAGCTCCCAGGCCGCGGCCGGCAGCGTCGCCGGCTCGGCGTAGACGCCGGATACCGCGCCGAGCGACTCGAAGCCGAGCTCGCCGACCGCGAGCGCCAGGAGGTACGAGGGCACCGGCTGCGGCATGGCGAAGCGGTAGACCCCGCCCTCCTGGTCGGCGGTCGGGTTCTCGGCGCTCATCACCGCGATCAGCCCCTCGGGCACGCGCACCGTCGCCTCGTAGGTCATGCGCACGCCGGGGCTGTCCTGGCACGGCACCCAGGTGCGGGCGAGGATCGGCTGCGACTGCGTGTAGAGGAACGGCCGCTCGCCGCCCGCGGTCTGCGCGGGGTCGAGCCACTGCAGCGCCGCCGCGCCCGGGCTGGTGGCGTACTCGACGTGCACGACCTCGGTGCCGGGCGCGATCGCGATCGTCAGCGGCCGGCCGAGGAACTCCTGGCCGGCGATCTCGTCGCCGAGCGCGAACGCCGCCGAGGAGCCGTCGCCGAGCGTCACCGCCGCGATCTCGAGCCCGCAGGTGTCGAGCACCAGCTCGCGCGCGCCGGCCGGGTTGTCGACGGTGAGCGAGGCGCGTCCGGAGAGCGTCCGCGCCTTGAAATCGACCGTGAGGTCGAGCGCCAGGTGGGTCACCCGCGCCTCCTCCGGGCGGGCGAAGGAGTGGGGGTCGTCGGCGACCGCGACCGCCGCGGTGGGCGCCGGCGGCGCCGCGGTCCGGCCGCAGGCGGCGGCGAGGAGCGCGAGGGCGAGCGTGGCGAGGATCGACGCGGCGCGGCCGGGAACGGATGCGGGCATGGTCACGACCTCCTCACCGCCGGCGCGGGTTCGGCGCGGGGGAGGCCGCCGGCGGGGCGGGAAGTATAGCCGGCGAGTCGGCGAGCCCGGCAAGGAGGGACCGGGGACCCGAGGTCCCGAGCCCGAGCTTGGCCTTGCTTGACAGGCGGACAAAAATGTCCGAAACTGAGGCCCCGTGAGGGGCGCGGAGTTCGTCCGGCGGGTCAGGAAGCTCGGTCGCGAGCGCGAAATCGCCGTTACGTTCGTCAAGGAGCGCGGGAAGGGCAGCCACGGCACCCTGTATTACGGCAGCCGGTTCACCGTGGTGCGGAACCTCAAGGACGAGCTGAAGAAGGGCACCCCTCCACACCATGCTGCGGCAACTCGGCCTCGCTCTCGACGATCTGCACGCTTAGGAGCCTGGCGACGATGCGCGACTTCTCCTACCCGGTCTCTCTAACCGCGGACGAATCCGACGGCGGCTACGTCGTCACGTTCCCGGACCTGCCCGAAGCGATCACCCAGGGCGACGACGCCGTCGACGCACTCGGCCAGGCGGCCGACGCGCTCGAGGAGGCGATCGCCGGGCGGGTTCGGCGAGGCGACGACATCCCGGAGCCGTCGAAGGCTCGTCGCGGCCAGCCTCTTGTCCCGGTGCCTGCACAGACCGCGGCGAAAGCCGCGCTCTATCTCGCCCTGCGGGAGGCCGGGTGGTCGAAGCGGCAGCTCGCGGCGCGGCTCGGCTGCGACGAGAAGGAAGTGCGGCGCCTCCTCGATCCCCGGCACCCGTCGAAGCTGCCGCGGCTCCAGGCGGCTCTCGCCGTCCTCGGCAAGCGCCTGGCCGTCCGGCTCGAGAGCGAAGCGGCGTAGCGGCTAGCCCACCCCCGCCGCCGCCGGCGCCCGGCGCGGCGGGAGCGCCGGCCGGCCGGCGTCGAGGTCGCGCTCCAGCTCGGCGGCGATGGCGAGGACTTCTGGGCGGGCGAGCTTGGCGCCGGCGCCGCGGTCCTCGACGCGGTCGAGGGCGGCGCGGGCGAGGCGCACCGGCAGGGCGCAGAACGCGACCAGGCCGCGGTCGGCCGGGCGGGCGTGCCGCTGAAGGTCGGCGACGTAGCGGGCGGCGATGTCGAGGTCGGCGCGGGCGCGCGCGAAGACCGCCGCCCGCGGCGTGCCGGCGGGGAGGAAGCGGCGCCCCTCGCCGGCATCGGCGTCGGCGTCCTTCAAGATGTTGACGAGCTGGAGCGCCTCGCCGAAGCGGGCGGCGCGCCGGCGCAGCGCGGGCGCTGCCGGCGCCAGCGCCGGGCGGCCGAGCAGGAACAGCTCGGTCAACATCTCGCCGACGATGCCGGCGACGACGTAGCAGTAGGCGGCGAGGTCGTCGAGGTCGACCAGCTCGAGCCGGCCGCGGCCGTCGGCGCGGGCGACGAACGAAGCCATGCCGCGCGCGGTGCGCACGGTGTGGCGGCCGACCGCGTCGCGCGCCTCCGGGGCGAGGGCGCGGAAGGCGGCGAGCACCGCCGGGGTCTCGGCGAGCAGCTCGCGATAGCCGTCGTGCCCGGCCGGCAGCCCGGCGCTCCACACCGCCGCCAGCCCCGCGGCCTCGTCCGCCGCCGACCGCTCGCCCAGCGCCGCGAAGCGCCCGAGCGCCTCGATCCGCCGCTCCTTCGGCCACGCCGCGGCGTCCTCGAACGTGTCGGCGATCCGGAACAGCAGGTAGGCGACCGTCACCTCCTGCCGCGTCGGCGCGGGCAGCAGCGGGATCGACAGCGCGAACGTGCGGCTGGTCTTCTCGAGCAGATCGTCGAGCGGCGCGCCGATGGCGGTGTCGAGGTCGGCCATGAGATTCGTGCTGCCTGAGAGGCTATCAGAGAGGACCGGCCCGGCAACCGCGGCGCGGCGTGAGCGTACCATCCGCTGAGCAACCGAGGAGGGACCGATGAGAAGACGCCTCGCGCTGGCGACTGTGATTCTGCTCGCGACGCTCGGCGGCGGCGCGCCCGCCGGCGAACCGCCCGCCGCGCCCGCCCCGGCGGGCGGCGGGATCGCGGAGCTGGCCTGGCTGAGCGGCTGCTGGCGCGGGCCGGAGGGGGAGGAGTGCTGGCTCGCGCCGCGCGCCGGGACGATGCTCGGCGTCAACCGCGGCGCCGGCGAGGGTGGAGGGGCGCCGGCGTTCGAGTTCCTGCGCATCGTCGAGGAGGACGGCGGGCTGGTCTACTGGGCGAGCCCGGGCGGGCGCTGCCCGCCGACGCCGTTTCGAGCCGCCGAGGTCGGCGCGCGGCGGGTGGTGTTCGCGAACCCGGAGCACGACTTTCCGCAGCGCATCACCTACTGGCGGGAGGGAGAGGCGACGCTCTACGCGCGCGTCGAGGCCGGGTCCGAAGGAGAGGCGCGGGGGTTCGAGATGGTGTGGACGCGGGGGAGCTGGGACGGCGACTGATCATGCCGGCCGACCCCGACGAGCGCCGCCGGCGGTGTTGGTGGAGGCCCGGCTAGACCGCCGGCACCCGCGTGCCCCCGGCCGGTCGGCCGGCGAGGGCGGCGGCGAGGGCGCCGGGCGTGCGGCCGTCGAGGATCCACGACTCGACGCCGAGCCGGGCGAGCGCGAGCGCGGTGTCCACGCGGTGGCGCATGCCGCCGGTGACGTCGGTGCCGGCGGCGGGGCCGGCGGGGGCCGAGCACGCCCCGCCGGGGG
>CAZNIX010000040.1:0-18432 GCA_964573125.1 uncultured Thermoanaerobaculia bacterium | reverse complement strand
CGCCGACGGCGAGCGCCAGCCGCTCGCCCGCGGCGGCCTCGCCCGCGGCGCCGGCGACCCCCGCCCGCTCGAGCTCGAGCCCGGCGCCGGCCGCTGGGAGGCCTGGGTGCTCACCGTCGACGACGGTGACGACGCCCCGCTCGAGCTGCGCGCGGCGGCGGCGAAGGTGGCGCTGCCGGCGCTCTACTTCGCCGCCCCGGCCGGCCGCTACCAGCTCCTGCTCGGCGACCCCGAGGCCGAGCCGCCGCGCTACGAGCTGGAGCGGGTGCGCGGCGTCGTCCTCGCGGTGGCGAGCGGCGAAGCCGACCCGGGCGCGCTCGAGCCGAACCCGGGCTTCTCCCGCGCCGCCCGCCTCGGCGGCCGGAGCCAGACCGTGTTGCTCTGGGGCGCGGTCGCGCTCGCGGCGGCGGTGCTGGTTCTCCTCACCCTGCGCCTGGCGAGGGGCGAGGGGCGATGACGTCCCGACCTTCCTCGCCCGCCGGCGGCCCCTCCGAGATCCAGCCCGCCGCGGAGACGCTGCCCGGCACGGCCTCGAAGCCGGCGAGCGCGAAGTGGCGGTCGAAGGTGAAGACCCGCCGGATGCGGTGGCGGCGCATCAGGGCGAACGACACGCAGTCGGTGAAGCTCACCCCCTGGTCGGCGAACTTCTCGAAGTAGGCGAGCGCCTTCATCTCGTCGTCCTCGTCGGGACGGAGGATCGTCAGCGCCGCCGAGCGGTAGATCGACCGCGCCCGCCCGGCTGCGAAGCCGTAGCCGGCGCGGCGGCCGAGCAGCGTGAACAGCTCGGTGAGGACGAAGCTGCTGGTCGACCACGGCTCGCCGTGGAGCTCGAGCTCCCGCCACACCTCGACCGCCGCGGCGTGATGCTGATCCCGCCCATAGTATCTGCCGAGCAGAGCGCCGGTGTCGACGAAGATCATCGCGACCCGTGGGGATCTTCGAGGTCGTAGAGGTAGTAGTCGTGGTTGTCCGCGACGTCCGTCGGCCCCTCGCCCTCGAAGACGGCTCGATCGGCGAAGAACGGGTCGTCCGCAAAGCGCGCCGGGCCGGCCGCGAGACTCTCCTCGAGCGCGCCGCGGATCAGCTCGGCCAGCGAGATGCCGCGCTGCCGCGCGAGGTTGATCGCACGCCGCCGGAGCTCGTCGGGGAGGAGGATGGTGGTTCGGTGCATGGCTCGGCTCCTTCGATCCGCCGGGCGACGATAGCATAACCATAGCGATGGCGCCATCAGTACCGCCTCGTCTACGCCCGTCGCCCGGTGCGCTACTCTCCGCCCAATGGCCGACCTCGCCGACCTCAACGCCCCGGCGGCGGCGATCGCTTCCGCCGAGCCCGGCGCGCCGCCGCCCGCCCGCCCCACCCTCGCCGCCCACCTCCCCACCGGCGTCCTGACCGACCCCGACGAGATCCTCGCCCGCTTCCTCGACTGGGTGGGCGCAGTCGGCCTCGAGCTCTACCCGGCGCAGGAGGAGGCGATCCTCGAGGTGATCGCCGGGCGGCACGTCATCCTCAACACCCCGACCGGCTCGGGCAAGTCGCTGGTCGCCCAGGCGCTCCACTTCAAGGCGGTGTGCGAGGGGAAGACGTCGTTCTACACCAGCCCGATCAAGGCGCTCGCGAGCGAGAAGTTCTTCGCCCTGTGCGACGACTTCGGCGCCGAGCGGGTCGGGATGCTGACCGGCGACGCCAGCATCAACCCCGGCGCGCGCGTCCTCTGCTGCACCGCCGAGGTGCTCTCGAACATGGCGCTCCGGCGCGGCGAGCTGCTCGACGCCCCCTACGCCGTGATGGACGAGTTCCACTACTACTCCGACCCCGAGCGCGGCGTCGCCTGGCAGGTGCCGCTGGTGACACTCCGCGACACCCAGTTCCTGCTCATGTCGGCGACGCTCGGCAACGTCGCCCCGATCGCCGAGCGGGTCGAGCGCGACACCGGCCGGAAGGTCGCGGTCGTCACTTCCACCCAGCGCCCGGTGCCGCTCGAGTTCGAGTACCGCGAGACGCCGCTCCACGAGACCGTCCAGGAGCTGCTCGACTCCGGCCGCGCGCCGGTCTACGTCGTCAACTTCACCCAGCGCGAGTGCGCCGAGCTGGCGCAGAGCCTGACCTCGCTCCAGGTCGCGACCCGCGAGGAACGCGACGCGATCCGCGACGCGGTCGGCGACTTCCGCTTCGACACGCCGTACGGCAAGGAGTTCCGGCGCTTCGTCTCGTTCGGGATCGGCGTCCATCACGCGGGCCTCCTGCCCAAGTACCGGCTGCTCGTCGAGCAGCTCGCCCAGCAGGGCCTCCTCAAGGTGATCGCGGGCACCGACACCCTCGGCGTCGGGGTCAACATCCCGATCCGCACGGTGCTCTTCTCGCAGCTCGCGAAGTTCGGCGGCGAGAAGGTTGCGATCCTCACCGTGCGCGACTTCCAGCAGATCGCCGGCCGCGCCGGGCGCAAGGGGTTCGACGAGCGCGGCTGGGTGGTGGCGCAGGCGCCCGAGCACGTGGTCGAAAAGAAAAAGCTCGCGCAAAAGGCCGGGAGCGACAAGCAGAAGCGGAAGGCGCTGGCGAAAAAGAAAGGCCCGGCCAAGGGCGACGTGTCGTGGACGCGCGAGACCTTCGAGAGCCTGATCGCGCGCCCGCCCGAGATGCTGGTCTCGCGTTTCCAGGTCACGCACGGCATGGTGCTGATGACCGTCCAGCGCGACGCCGAGGTCGACGACCCGGACCGCCGCAACTTCCACTCCCTGCGCGAGGTGATCGCGCGCTGCCACGACGACGAGGCGACCAGGCGCCGCCACCTGCGCGACGCCGCCGCGCGCGCCCGCTCGCTCGCCCGCGCCGGCGTCCTCAAGATGCAGCGCGACACCCGGAGCGGCTTCCTGTGGGTGGTCGTCGACGAGGAACTGCAGGCCGAGTTCGCGCTCCACCAGGCGCTCTCGCTCTACCTGGTCGAGGCGCTCGACGCGCTCGACGCGCAGCACCCGGACTACGCGTTCGGGGTGCTCGCGCTGGTCGAGGCGGTGCTCGAAGACCCGCGGATCGTGCTGCTCAAGCAGGCCGATCGCGCGAAGCAGCAGCTCCTCGGCCGGCTCAAGGCCGAGGGGATCCCCTACGAAGAGCGGATCGAGCGCCTCGCGGAGATCACCCACCCCAAACCCGAGGCCGAGTTCATCTACCGCACGTTCGACCTCTTCCGCGAGGCCCACCCGTGGGTCGGCGGCGAGGCGATCCGCCCCAAGGGGGTCGGCCGCGAGATCTACGAGGGCTACCTCTCGTTCGCCGACTTCGTACGCGGCAACGGCCTCGAGCGCAGCGAGGGCGTCCTCCTCCGCTACCTCTCCCAGCTCTACAAGACCCTCGCCCAGAGCGTCCCCGAGCGCGCCAAGACCGAGGGCGTCTACGACCTCCAGAGCTTCCTGCGCACGATGCTCGAGCGCGTCGACACCAGCCTGATCGAAGAGTGGGAGAGCATGCTCCACCCCGAGCTGGCGCTCGCCGCCGAGGAGCAGCGCCGCGCCTCGCGCGAAGAGCTGCGCGCCTGGGAGCTGCTCCACGATCCCAAGGCGTTCACCGCCCGCGTCCGCGCCGAGCTGCACCAGATCGTCCGCGCACTCTCCCGCGGCGACTGGGAAGACGCGGCGGCCTCGGTGCGCCCCGACCCCGACGACCTCTGGACCGCGGAGCGCTTCGAAGCCGCGCTCGCCCCGTTCGTCGAGCGCTACGGAGGGTTACCGGCGTTCACGCCGGAGGCGAGGCAGGCGCACCGGACGCGGATCGACAAGGAGGCGGTGGAGGCGGGCGGAGGGCGTAGGTGGCGGGTCCGCCACACCCTGGTCGATCCGGAGGGCGAGGACTTCTGGGCGGTCGAGGGGGTGGTCGATCTGACGAGCCCGGACGCGTTCGAGGGGCCGCTGATCACGCTGCGGGCGGTCGGGGAGGGGTGATGGCTGGGCCCCGGAACCTGTCCGTGATCCTGGAACGAGCCCTGGAGGAGAACGTGCGGCAACGACTGCGCCAGCAGTGGTTGGACGAGAACCGCCGGGCGTTCGCCGCCTACAACGAGCACTTCGAGAAGGCGCAGGTGTTCAGCGCCGGCCTGCGGCGGTTCTGATGGCACAGTGGACGGTGTACCGGAATCGCAACTCCGAGACCGCCTCCGAGGTACCGTTTCTCGTCGATGTCCAGAGCGACCTCCTTAGCCAGCTCGGTACCCGCGTCGTCATCCTCCTCTACCGCAAGAGCGGCGCGAGCCTCCAGCCGATCACCCGCCTCACCCCCGAGGTCGAGATCGAGCGCCGGTCCGGATCGATCTCCTTGCTTCCCTGACCGGGATCCAGACCTTCGAGCGGACGTGGCACCGGCCGGAGGACGCCCGGCACGGATCAGCCGCCACCTTCAAATGTAGAACTTGAAGTTGGGTCGGCGAGCGCGCACTGTCGGATTTGTGATCAGAATCTCCCCGACGGCGTCCGAAAAACCAACTGTGACCGGCTGTGAGTCACCTAGTCTGCACGCGTTGTAATTCAACTTGGTGAGTCCAAGAATGTCTCGCGCCACCTGGTAGATGTCGGCCTCACCGAACTGAACATCGAGCGAGAGGGGCGCCGGAACCTCCCAGCCTGGATAGGTGAGAAGTTCCGGTACGAACCCGGAAGCCCAGAGGTAGGCTTGACGCTCTCCCGTCACCCAAACAGTTCCACGAATGACCGGTCTGGTCCCCAGACGATAGAGGCGAACATCCCCCGACCGTCGCACGCGTACTCCGACCACCTTCGTACCGGCCGGACACGCTGCGCAGTACCCAGCGTACTCTTCCTCTGAAATCGAGGAGCGACTATGGATGAACACTTCACGCAGGTCTTTCCCGCCTTGCTCACGGTAGATCGTGAGTATGCCTTCGAGGAGTTCGCGGGCTGACTTCTTATCGAGCCGGAACTGCCGCGACTCCGGGGAGTACCACGGCCCGAACTCGCCTCGGAAAACGACACCGTCGCCGGTATCGAGAAACATCTGCGCCGCGCAGCACGCCGTCCGAGGGTCCTGCGCCGCCTCGGCGTGGCGGAATGCAAGGCCGATGTAGCAGACTCCCTCGCGCGCCCCGGCCAGACGCCATGGCTTCCCCCCAGCCTTGTAGTAGAAGGTAGTGAGAAGGTTCCAGGCACGGTCCGAGAGTGGCGTAAGGCCTCGCCTCTTCGACGAAGGCGACGGTGACAGCTCCAAAGTCGACTCTCGCACCACCTGAATCGGTATGCCGTACTCCATTGCGCGGGCCTTAAGTTGCCTTCGGAAGTCGACGGAGAGTTCATACTGGTCGGTCGGGTAGGTTTCAAAGAGCTCGCGCTGGACCCGCCGCACCTTCACTTCTGCCTTCGTTGGCTTACGTCCGATCCCGCCGGACACCCGCGACTCGGGGCGACACGCTGAGAAGACCTCGTCCGGCACGACACACACAGCTACTCCCAACGTCTCGTCACGCTGGGACGCGATCCGAATCTGATCCAGATAGGTGCTGCAGGCGTCAAACGCCCTCTTGTGCGGATCCATGTGCTGAACTGCCAGAAGAAGAGCCTCGCGGTCTATCGCCCCAGTCCAGGCAGGTCGATCCGGCCAATCAATGCAGAACGCAACCTCCGCTCCCGGAAAGGGTGGCCAAAGCACTCGATCTTTGAGACTGGCACGAGCGTCCTCCTTAACGTTGATCGAGATCACCGGCCGCCTCACAAGGTCAGCAAAGGCGCGGAAACCCTCGATCCCGGGAGAACTGCCTATGAGCGCGTACGGCACTCCGAATGGACGCCCAGGGTCATCGGCATCGCAGGGCCCAAAGAGCTCCAATCCGACATGCGGATCGGTGACACGTTGCCCGTAACGGAACTCGAGAAGCGGCTCATCGAGTACAGTAGTGGCTGCCTCGTTCATTCCTCGTCTTCATCCCTCTCCGAGTCAGCCGGTGGCGAACTCACTGGAGCGCGCAGTTGCTCCAGCAGGGCCTCATCAATCGCCCGCGCGACAGTTCCGCTCATCGGCTGACCGCGCAAAGTGACAGGCGCGACCTCATCGCCAATCTCCACCTGCTCCATTCCTTCGGTCACGAAGGCTGTGACCGCACGCTGCCTGCTCAACCACTGCTGGTTCCACCAGGCCCGGCCGATGTTCTTTCGGCGGGCAACGATGCCGCGCTCATCGAAGGGGCGACCGCGCCGGTCCGTGACGTGGACCCGCAGCCGCAGGGTGGCCACGAACCCGAGCGTGACGTCACGCTGCACATGGAACTGGGGCGCGAGATAGTATCGGTAACGCGTACCTTTGAAGGTCCGCTCCCCACAAGCGAGAATAGAGGACCGCCGACCAGTAGGGGTTGAATAAGGCAGTTTGTTCCTTTCGAGAAGTCCGAGAGGGAAGTGGAACAAGCCACTGCTGTCTCGCCGAAGCCCTCGGCGGCCCAGGTAAAGATCCAAACTCTTTCGCAGCAGCTCTGTAAGCACATTCATCGAGGCAACCCCACGTATGGACACGCCTTCGGCACATTGAATTTTCTCCGCCTCGGTTAGGGAGACGTTCTCCGGCAGCTCGCCCGCCGGTGGAGCCCCGAAGGCCACGGCTGCCTTGCCTCCGAGGCTCCTGAACACCCAGCTCTCGTGAAGTCTCGCCAGCTCACGCCCGACAAGCTCCCGAGAAAAATCAAAGGCGTGGATCGCAGACGGTACCGAGGTAAAGCGGAACACATTGGAAACAAGCTGTTCGGGGTTCTCTACGATTGGTTTCTCGACAAGAAGCGCGGTCGCCGCTATGCCGCGACCGGATTCAGCGAGTGGTCGTGGAGCATCGATTGCGGCGAGCTTCTTCAAGAGTGCTCCTATCCCATCGCTCCAGTTTTCGAACGGAATGTAAGCAACATCCACGAGCCGCCAAGGCAGATCGGAGGGCTTCGTACCATCAACATTCAATGGAACGAGAAGCTCGGAACGCCTCTCTCGCTCTAACTGGAGGGCAAGTTCCCGCTCTTTCTTGGGATTCGGTTTGTTCAACGAATACCGCGAAACCAGATGAAGCATTCGGAAGGTTTGATGGCGTATGGCCTCGTCAATATCGTCCGGCCATCTCTCGCCGCCAAGGATCTTGAAGCGGTCGCACCAGACTCGGTACCCCTCCGCAGTTAGCCGAAGAGTGAGCCACTCTGCGAGGGCTCCATCTTCCCAGGCGTAGCTGATGAAGAGATGCTCTCGTAGCTTCGTGGTGCTGCTCATCGGTTACCGTAGGATTGGTATGGGCTTCCGAGAGATCCGTCCCTAAGTTAGGCACAGCCTATAATTCCGTCGCTGCGTCGTCAACCGGCAGGCAGCCAGCTACTCCAAGGGCGAGGCGTCGGCGGTAGAATGGCCGGCGGTTAGAGGAGAGCCATCGCCTGAGCGCATCCGGAGACCGCCGATGAGCCGCGTCAAGACCGTTGCCCCGGAGCAGGTCGGAGCCGAGATCCTGGAGCACCTGGCGATCTCCGGCGAGGACTCCCTGGTCCTCATCGAGGGGGACGACTTCGTCCTGGTCAAGAAGGCGCGCCCGACGCCGTTGGAGCGGTTCGAGGCGCTCGCGGCCGAGACCAGAGAGCGATTCGAACGCCTGGGGATCGGCGAGCAAGACGTCGAGCAAGCGATCCGATGGGCGCGCGGGTCGTCTTAGATGCCAACGTCTTGGTGTCGGCGCTGGGCTGGCGAGGAGCTCCCCACCAGATCTTGGAGCTGTGCCTGAGCCGCAGGCTCGAGCTGGTCCTGTCGCCCGAGATCCTGGCCGAGCTCGAGCGCGTCCTCTCCTACCCCAAGTTCTCCTTCTCGAAGGACCAGATCACGGCCTACCTCGAGGTCGTTGCCGAGGCAGCCCAGATCGTGCGCCCGGACTTTCGGCTGCGCGTCGTGGAAGCCGACGAGCCTGACAACAGGATCCTGGAGTGTGCTCTCGCCGGAGGTGCCGACGCCATCGCTTCCGGCGACGCTCATCTCCTGGACCTCGGGAGCTTCGAGGGGATTCCGATCCTGACTCCACGGGCGCTGCTCGAACGGTACTCGCAGGGCTGAGGCTCGATGCGCGCGGTCGGGCCCTGACAATCGGGACCGGACAAGTCCAGCTAGGGCGCGGCGCGACGCCCACGCTACCCCGGAGGGCACGGGCAGCTCTTGCTCCCGCAATCCGGACACGGCACCCCGCCCGGGCAGAGCTGCGCGGGGACCGCGGTCGGGTCGCAGAAGGCGGTCGGCGCGGGGCCGCGCTTGGGAGGGAGCGGCAGCGACTTGCCGCCCGAGCAGTAGACTAGCTCGAACTTCATCGGTCCCTCGCACTTGGCGAGGCCCTGGGCGTCGTCGTAGGCGTAGGCGTAGGAGTTGCACTTCTGCGGGCCCTGGACCGACTTCAGGTACTGCGTGGTCGCCGCGGAGCCGGCGCTGCACGCGGCGGGCGATACCGGCGGCGTCGGGCAGCAGTACATCTGCGCCTGCGGTGAGTCGGGCGCGAGACCGCCGAGCTTATCCCGCCAGCCGCCGCGCGCGGCCTGGGTCAGCTTGGTGCAGGGGCTGAAGCAGCCGACGAGGTCGGCCTCGGCGGTGACCGCGCCGAGCCGCAGGTCGACGCGCGTGACGTCGACGCCGTGGATCGTGCCGTATTCGCCGCCGGTCGACAGGTTTTCGGCGGCCGGGCACTGCCCCGGATCGAGCCCGCCGCAACGGACGCTCGCGTCCTGGAGCAGGCTCCCGCTCCGCTGGTCGTAGCACTTTGCGCCCGGCGTCCGGGTCAGGATCTCGAACGGGAAGGTGTAGCCGTCGACGACGCTGCCGTTCCACCAGGTCCAGCCGTCGAGCCGCTCGCCCTTGTCCGAGGACGGGTTGAGCGCGCACTTCGACGGGTCTTTCTCGATGCACCCCCAGGTCGCCTCGAGCTTGCTGTCGATCGGCGGATCGAAGAGCGTCACGATCTGGTGCTTGGCGGCCTGCGCCGCCGGGACGCCGGTGCTCTCGCCGATCGCGCAGTCGTAGCCCCAGGCGTTGCAGTTCGCCTTGGCCCAGAAGCGGGTGGCGGCGAGCCCCTGGTCGGGGATCGCGTAGTCAACGCTCGCGCCGGCGCCGAC
This sequence comes from uncultured Thermoanaerobaculia bacterium, assembly GCA_964573125.1. GTDB lineage: Bacteria > Acidobacteriota > Thermoanaerobaculia > Multivoradales > JBCCEF01 > CAVSQV01. The sequence continues at coordinate 9,329 of CAZNIX010000040.1, read as the reverse complement.
CTCGCGCACGACGGGATCGGCCGTCGGGTGCTTGAAGTCCTGCTGGATCCAGAGCGGGTAGGGGCAGTGGTTGGTGATCCGCAGGCGCGTAGGCTGCTCGGCGGTGGCGACGCCGGCCGCCGCGGCGAGCGCCAGCGCCGGCAGGGCGAGCACGAGCGCGCGGAGGGAGCGGTTCGACGCCTTCGTCACTCACGGCCTCCTTTCGCGCAGGACCAGGCCGCCGGTGGCCGAAGCTCGTCTTCGGACCGCCTACTTGACCTTGACCACCGGCTGGTGAGGGTGCTCCGGGTTGGGGAGCACCCGGCGCTCGCGGCGGTCGACGTGGAGGTCGGTCTTCTCGAGCGAGGTCTGGCCGATCAGCACTTCGTCGCCGAGGACCAGGCACTCCTCGTAGACCTTGCGCCCTTCGATCTCGATCAGCACCGGCTCCGTGACGTCGACCTCCTCGCGCCGCCCGTCAGCGTACTCCGCCACCTGACGGAACGGGCGCTCGAGGCCGAGCCGGTCGGCGACGAACGGCGGCAGGACGCAGTTGACCGCCCCGGTGTCGACCAGAGCGGTCACCCGATCGGAGCGGACGCTCTCGCGGGCGATCTGGCCGCGGCGCGCCTGCGAGTCCTCGAAAGCGTTGGCCAGCGTGACCTCGACCTTGACCTCACCCACGGGCGGCTCCATCGGTTGTGCCACAGGCATCGACGCTGAAGTCATCGCGGCCATCGTAGGCGCTACCGGCCCTGCCGTCAACGGAATCGCCATTCGCGGTCGCCGATGGTCCTCTGCCTGCGCAGGCGGCAGGCCGCTCGATGCGCCGCGCGCGTTTCTTGAAGCGGCGCGGACCGGCGGATGGGACGCGGGCGCGCGCTGGCGAGGAGGGCCTGCAAATCAGAAACGCGTTTCTAATCTGCAAGGCCCTCCCCACGCGCCCCGCCTACCCCTCCGCCCGCCGCAGCGTGATCACCAGGTCCTCGCCCTTCTCGCCCCCCGCGTAGGAGGTCCAGTGCGAGAGGACGGTGCCGTCGTCGCGCAGGGTGAGGACGGCGTCGTGGATGTGGGGGGCGGTGGCGGGGAGGTTGGTGCCGCCGGTGAAGACGAACGGCAGCTCGGTGGCGGTCGCCTTGGCCAGGTCGAGGCGCATGGTCGGCTGGTTGCCGCCGGCGCAGTAGTGGGTGAGCACCAGGTCGTCGCCGTCGAGGTGGTACATGTTGATCATCTCGTGGTCGGTGCCCGCCATCATCGTCTCCATCACCACCGTGCCGGCGGCGGAGACGCGGATCTCGTGGTCGGCCTGCTGGTCGCCGGTGGCGGGGGAGGTGGCGTGCCAGCTCCCCTCGAGCGACTTGAGCTTCTCCAGCGCGGCCTTGGCGTCGAGGGCGGCGCCCCCCTCGCCGGCGGAGGCGAGGCCGGCGGCGGCGAACAGCACGAGTGCGGCGAGAGCGGTCAAGCGGTAGGTCGTGCGCATCGGTTTCCTCTCCTGGTAGCGGCCCGGCGGCCGGACCGTGGTCGAGGCGCGATTCTATGTCGCCCTCGTCGCGCCCGCCGGTTTCCCGCCGCCGCCACGCCCGGCCCGCCGCCGGCGTCTTGACGCCGCGGCGCCGAAGCTCAAGACTCCGCTGACCGTCCCGACTCTGCGGACTCCGGAAGGAGGTCTCTCATGGGCTCCCCCTGCGCCCTCGCCCCGCGCCCTCCCCGCCGCGGCGCCGCCGCCCTGGCCGCGCTCCTGACCCTCGCCGCCGCGCCGGCGGCGGTGCCCGCCGCGCCCGCCGGCGCGGCCGCGCCGGTGGCGGAGGGCGAAGGGGCGGACGAGACGGCGCCCGTGGACACCACGCCCGCCGGCCCGCGTTTCGTCTTCACCTTCCCCGCCGCGCGCAGCGCCGCGCCGCTCGACGGGCGCCTGCTGCTGCTGATCTCGGACGACCCCTCCGATGAGCCGCGCTTCCAGATCGCCGACCGACCGGACACCCAGCTCGTGTTCGGGATCGACGTCGAGGGATGGCGGCCGGGCGCGCCGGCGGCGATCGACGCCTCCGCGTTCGGCTTCCCGCTCCGTTCCCTCGCCGATCTCCCGGCGGGCGAGTACCGCGTGCAAGGGCTCCTCCACCGCTACGAGACCTTCCACCGCGCCGACGGCCACGTCGTCAAGCTGCCGATGGACCGCGGCGAGGGGCAGCAGTGGAACCTCGCACCGGGCAACCTCCTCTCCGAGCCGAAGACGGTGGCGCTCGACCCGGCGCGCCCGGCGACCGTCGAGATCGCCCTCGACCACGAGATCCCGCCGATCGAGCCGCCCGCGGACACCCGCTACATCCGGCACGTCAAGATGCCGAGCGAGCTGCTCACCCGCTTTTGGGGCCGGCCGATGGAGTTGGGCGCGGTCGTCCTCCTCCCCTACGGCTACGACGAGCACCCCGAAGCGCGCTACCCGCTGGCGATCCTCCACGGCCACTTCCCGCGCACGTTCGGCGGCTTCCGCGAGGAGCCGCCCGACTCCGACCTGCCGCCGCCGGACTGGGAGTGGCTCCGCGAGCACTGCCCGAACGGCCACGGCCCCGACTGCGACGCCCACGGCTACGAGCGGGTCAAGCAGGAGCACGCCCACGCGTTCTACCGCTGGTGGACCGGCCCCGAGGCGCCGCGCGTGATCGCGGTCCAGATCCAGCACGCGAACCCCTACTACGACGACTCCTACGCCGTGAACTCGGCGAACCTCGGCCCCTACGGCGACGCGATCACCCACGAGCTGATCCCGTGGCTGGAGGCGCGCTTCCGCGGCCTCGGCCCGTGGGCGCGCGGGCTCTACGGCGGCTCGACCGGCGGCTGGGAGGCGCTCGCGGCGCAGATCTTCTATCCCGACGACTACAACGGCGCCTGGGCGAGCTGCCCCGACCCGGTCGACTTCCGCGCCTACACGCTGGTCGACGTCTACGCCGACGCCAACGCCTACCGCGCCGGCGGCGGCTGGCTGCGCACGCCGCGCCCCGGCCACCGCGACCGCCTGGGCCGGGTGTCGGTCACGCTCGAGATGCAGAACCGCCTCGAGCTGGCGCTCGGCACCCGCGCCCGCTCGGGCGGCCAGTGGGACGTCTGGCAGGCGGTCTACGGTCCGGCCGGCGACGACGGCTACCCGCGGCCGATCTGGGACAAGGAGACCGGCGCGATCGACCCCGAGGTCGCCGCCTTCTGGCGCGAGCGCTACGACTTGCGCGCGATCCTCGAGCGCGACTGGCCCGAGCTGGGGCCGCGGCTCGCCGGCAAGCTCCACCTCTACGTCGGCACCATGGACAACTACTACCTCAACAACGCCGTCTACCTGATGGAGCGCTTCCTCGCCTCGACGACCGACCCGCCCTACGGCGGCGAGGTCCGCTACGGCGACCGCCACGAGCACTGCTGGAGCGGCGACCCCGACCACCCGAACTTCCTCTCCCGCCTGACCTACCACCAGCGCTTCATCCCGAAGATGGTCGCCCGCTTCCTCGCCACGGCGCCGGCGGGGGCGGACGTGGCTAGCTGGCGGTATTAGCGTCCGGGGTTCGCGCCGCTCGAGCCGATATGGCCATCACCACCGACCGGGCCATCTCATATGCTCCTGAGGTACGATGAAGATCGACGCTGTGATTTGGCTGCGCGCCGTTGTGGACAAGCTGGCGTGGAAACACGGCGTGCAGACGGCGGAAGTCGAGGAAGCGCTCGCCAGCAAGCCCTTGATTCGCTTGGTGGAGAGAGGGAAACGGCAAGGCGAGGACGTCTACATGGCTCTCGGGCAGACGGAGGCCGGAAGGCGACTGGCCGTACTTTTCATCTACAAGCCTCCCCACGAGGCGCTGATCCTCAGCGCCAGAGACATGGCTCGCAAGGAGAGGAAGCAGTATGCCAGGAAGTGACAACCACGGCCTCCCTCAAAGCCGCTCGCTGGACGAGCTGGTGGAATTCTTCGATACCCATGATATGGGTGAGCTCTGGAACGAGATGGCCAAGGCGGATCTCGAGGTCGACGTCAAGCGGCGAACCCACTTGGTCGCCGTGGATGAGGAAGTGGCGCACAAGATCGACGAAATGGCCAGGGCGCGAAGCGTCACCTTGGAGGCTCTCGTGGACGTATTCTTGAGGGAGAGAATCGCCGCGGAGGCGGGCTGATCCTTCCGGGAGCACCTTTTTGCCCTGAATCTCAAGCCGATGTGGGCCGCCGGCTCGGTCGTAACCGCCAGACCGTCGGCCGCTGGGAGCTCGGCGAGCATTTCCCGGACGACGAGACGATCCTCCGATTGCCGGAAGCGCTTGAAGTGACATCCCGCCAGCTTCACCAAATCTACGAGAGCAAGCTCCGGGTCGCGTTCGAGAGCGAAACGCCGAAATCCCGACGGCGCCGCTCCAGCGGAACCGCTCCCGATCAGCCGGACTATCCACCGGTCACGAGCCCAACCAGCGACATCGCCGGCCAGAGTGACGAGGAGTGGGTCCGCGGCGTCTTCTTCGTCCCGCGCAGCGCCTTCCTAAAGGTAGCCTCTCGACCATCTCGCGCGGACCGCAATGGTCCGCTGGCTATACTCGCGTGATGCCCAGTCGAGGTGAGGGGGCTGCGGGCCGACTCGGAGCGCACCCAGTCGTTTCCACCGTTTGGTTCTTGCTGGCGGTCTCATGCCTGGCGCCGGCGGCGCTTGCCAGGCCGGCGCAGAACGTACCCCTCCTGATCACCGTCGACGACCTCCCCTTGTCCGGCGGCGACCTCCACGCCGACCCCGCCGAGCGAGCGCGGATCACCCGCGGGATGCTCGCGGCGCTCGCGGCGCACGACGTGCCGGCGGTCGGGATGGTCACCTGGGGCAACGTGCGGGGGCCGGCGGACCTCGAGCTGCTCGGGCTCTGGCTCGAGGCCGGGCACGAGTTGGGCAACCACACCTTCCGCCACCTCGACTACCACCGCACCGAGCAGGCGGCCTGGCTCGACGACGCCGAGTCGGGCCGTCGCGAGCTGGCCGGGTTCCTCGCCGCGCGCGGGCGGCCGGCGCCGCGCTTCTTCCGCTTCCCGATGCTGCGCGAGGGGGACACGCCGGAGAAGCTCGACGCCGCCCGCGCCTGGCTCGCCGCGAGTGGCCAGCGCAACCTGCCGGTGACGCTCGACAACCAGGACTGGTCGTTCGAGCGGCCGTGGACCGAGGCCGACCGAAGCGGCGACCGGGCGGCGATGGCGCGCGCCGCCGAGGCCTACCACGAGGCGATGCACGTCTCGATCCGCCACCACGAGGCGACCGCGGAGCGCCTGTTCGGCCGCCGGGTGCCGCAGGTGCTGCTGCTCCACGCCGGCGCGGTCGGCGCGGCCGAGTGGGATCGGCTGTTCACGTGGCTCGCCGAGCGCGGCTACCGCTTCGCCCGCGCGGACGAGGTGCTCGCCGATCCCGCCTACGCCGAGGAGCACCGCTTCCTCGGCCCCCGCGGGCCGGGTCTGTGGGATCGCCTCCTCGACGCCCACCGCCGCGCCGAGGCGGAGGCGGCGATCCGGACGCTCCTCGGCGAGCAGGCGGCGGCGTGGAGCCGCGGCGACCTCGAGGCGTTCGTCTCGGTCTACGCCGACGACGCGCTGTTCGTGTCCCCCACCGGCCTCACCCGCGGCCGCGACGAGGTGCTCGCCCGCTACCGCCGCCGCTACCCCGACCGCGCAGCGATGGGGAGACTCACCCTCGACATCGAGGAGCTGCGCCTGACCGCCGGCGGCGAGGTCTCGATGCTCGGCGACGCCGTGCCCGGCGACATCCACGGCGCCCGCGTGGTCGCGCGCTGGACCCTCGCCTACCCCGCGGGCGCCGAGCGCGAGGAGGCGACCGGGCTGACCCTGATCGTCTTCGAGCGCCGCGGCGGGCAATGGCGGATCGTCGAGGACGCCTCGATGTGAGGCGGCCGCGCCGCCACGGCAGCCGGCGTCCGGCCGCCGCCGCGGAGCGCAACCGAGCACGAGCGAATCCAGGTTCGCGGCCGGCCGCGCCGGTCTGCCTTCCGCCCGGCCCGTCGCCCGGCTGCTTGCCAGGGACCGCGGGAGCCGGTAGCGTCCGCCCGGGCCACAGCCCGACCAGCCATGACCTCCCCCGCACCGGCACCGCCACCCGTCCGCCCGCGCGAGATCGTCTCGTGGGCGATGTTCGATTTCGCCAACTCGAGCTACACGACGCTGATCGTCACCGTCGCCTACGCCATCTACTTCACCAAGCTGGTGGCGCCGGGGGAGCGCGCCGACTTCCTGTGGGGGGTGGGGATCTTCGCCTCCAACCTGACGGTGATGCTGCTGTCGCCGGTGGTCGGCGCGATGGCCGACGACACCGGGCGCAAGAAGTGGTTCCTCGCCGGCACGTACCTGCTGTGCGTCGGCGGCACCGCGGCGCTCTGGTGGGTCGAGCCGGGGTTCGTCGTGCTCGGGCTCGTGCTCTTCATCCTCTCGAACATCGGCTTCTCGCTCGGCGAGAACCTGGCCGGGGCGTTCCTGCCCGAAATCTCGACCCCCGCCAACATCGGCCGCATCTCGGGCTTCGGCTGGGGGCTCGGCTACTTCGGGGGTCTCGCCTGCCTGATCCTCAACCGGCCGCTGCTCGCCGGCGGATTCGCGGCCGACAACCTCCCGAGCCTGCGCCTGGTCGGGCCGGTGACCGCGGCGTTCTTCCTGGTCGCGGCGCTGCCGACCTTCCTCTTCCTGCGCGAGCGGGCGCCGCGTGGGCCGGGGCGCTCGCTCGCCGCCTACGCGCGCGCGTCCTTCGGGCGCATCGCCGCCACCGCCCGGCTGTTGCGCCACTTCTCGGAGCTGGCGCGCTTCCTCGCCCTCTTCTTCCTCTTCTCGTGCGGGCTGACCGCGGTGATCGCGTTCGCCTCGATCTACGCCGAGCGCAACCTCCGCTTCTCCTCCGACGAGCTGATCGTGCTGTTCATGGCGCTGCAGTTCGCCTCCGCCGGCGGCGCGTTCCTGTTCGGCTGGGTGCAGGACCGCATCGGCGCGCGGCGCACGATCCAGATCGCGCTCGTGCTCTGGCTCGCGGTCTCGGCCGGCGCCGGGTTCGCGACCACCAAGGCGGCGTTTTGGGCCGTGGGGGTCGGCGCCGGGCTCGGCATCGGCTCGCTGCAGTCGGCGTCGCGGGCGCTGGTCGGCCTGTTCTCGCCGGTGGGCAAGAACGGCGAGTTCTTCGGCTTCTGGGGTCTCGCCGGCAAGGGCGCGTACATGCTCGGGCCGCTTCTCTTCGGCGCGATCTCGTCGGCCACCGGCTCGCAGCGGCTGGCGGTCGCGATCAACGCCCTGTTCTTCCTGGTCGCCCTGATCGGCATGGGCTGGGTCGACGAGCGGCGCGGGCGCGCCGCCGCCGAGGCGTGGAGCGCGGCGCGGGCGGCGGAGGGCGCCGGAGAGGCGGCGTGAGCGCGCGGGCGCCGGCTCCGCGGCCGAGCCGGGCGCGGCGCGCGATCGACCGCTTCCTCGCGGCGCTCGCGCGGCGGGTGCTCGGGATCTTCTACCGCTCGGTCGAGGTCGAGGGCCTCGACCGGGTGCCGCGCGACGGGCCGCTGGTGGTCGTCGCCAACCATACCAACTCGCTGATCGACGGCGCGCTCCTCGCCGGCTGGCTGCCGGCGATGCCGCGCTTCCTCGGCAAGAGCACGCTGTGGGACAACCCGCTGCTGGCGCCGCTGCTGCGGCTGGCCGCGGTCACCCCGGTCTACCGCCGCCAGGACGAAGTCGATATGGCGAAGAACGTCGAGACCTTCGCCCGCTGCCACGACGTGCTCGCCGGCGGCGGCACGGTCGCGCTCTTCCCCGAGGGGGTGAGCCACGCGGAGCCGGCGCTCTTGCCGCTCAAGACCGGGGCGGCGCGGATCGTCCTCGGCGCCGAGGCCGAGCGCGGGCCGCTCGGCCTGCGCGTCGTGCCGGTCGGGCTGGTGTTCGACGTCCGCGGCCGCTTCCGCTCGCGCGCCCTGATCCGGGTCGGCGAGCCGATCGACCCGCTGGCCGCCGCCGGCGAGGGCTGGCGCGAGCGGGCGCCGGAGGCGGTGCGGAGGCTGACCGAGGCGATCGAGCGCGGTCTGGTCGAGGTCACGCCCAACTACGCCTCGTGGGACGAGGCGCGCCTGGTCGGCCGCGCCGCCGAGGTGCTCGAGTGCCCGGACGGCGATCTGCCGCGCGAGGAGAGTCTGGCCGCCGGCTTCGACGCCCGCCGCGCGGTACTGCTCGGCTACCGCGAGCTGGCCGAGCGCCACCCCGAGCGGGTACGCGCGGTCGCCGCCGAGGTCGAAACCTACGAGGCGCTGCTCGGCGCCGCCGGGGTGCGCGATCGCCAGGTCGCCGCGCGCTATCCGCTGCCCGGGGTGGCGCGCTGGCTGGCGCGCACGCTCGCGATCCTCGCCGGCTGGCTGCCGCTGGCCGCGATCGGCACCGCGCTCAACCTCCTCCCTTACCTGGCGGTGACCGCGATCGCCGGCGTCTTCGGCGGGCGCGAGGACACGCGCGCGACCTACCGCGTGCTCCCCGCACTCGTCCTCTATCCGCTGATCTGGGCGGCCGAGGCGTGGGCGGCGGCGCGGCTCGCGGCGGCCGCGGGTGCCGGCGGCGCCTGGGCGACCGCGGCGGCGCTCTTCACCCTCGCCGCCGGGCCGCTCACCGGCTACGCGGCGCTCGCCTTCCACGAGCGGCGCCGGCGCCTGGTCGTCGAGGCGAAGGCCTTCCTCACCCTGCGCACCCGCCGGCGCCTCGCCGCCGAGCTGCGCCGGCGGCGCGAGGCGGTGCGGCGCGGCGTCGGCGAGCTGGTGGAGCTCTACGAGCGGGACGTTGACTCCCCACCGAATCCGGGGGCGGCGGATCTGCGCCCGCAGGCGGGCGCCGGCGAGACCGCCGAGCGACCCGTCCGCTGAGGGAGCCGGCCGAGCCACGACGCTCCGGAACCGGGGGCTCGACGGGCTGAAGGCCCGGACTCGGGGGAGGCCCGTGAGCACTGCGCCTCTTCGAGGCCGGGGGACGGAACCGCCCGCGCAACGGGACCGGGCGGTCGGAGCGGGCGGCAAGAACAACCTTCGGCATCGCCGGTCTGTTATGTTCCGAGCGTGACGCAGGCGACCTCGATCGTCCCCGCGGCCGGCTGGGCCGAGCTGCTCGCGGGCCTCGGGCGCGGCACCGTCCTGGTGGTCGGCGCGCCGGGCACCGGCAAGACCGCGCTGGCCCGCTACCTGGTCGGGCAGCTCGACCGCACGCTGCCGCGGGTGGCGCTCGTCGACTGCGACGCCGGCCGGCCGGCGATCGGCGTGCCCGGCTGCCTCGGCCTGGCGCTGACCGCGCCGTGGGAGGCGCCGGCGGCGCTCTGGTTCGTCGGCGG
>CAZNIX010000039.1:0-18525 GCA_964573125.1 uncultured Thermoanaerobaculia bacterium | reverse complement strand
AGCTGATCGCGCCGATCGCGATGGAGAAGGGCGTGCGCTTCGCCATCCGCGAGGGCGGGCGCACGGTCGGCGCCGGCACCGTCACCGAGATCGTCGCGTAGTCGAGGGGACGGAGCAGGGGATACCGCAGGGGCCGCTGGGGGAAGACGATGGTCAACGAGAAGATCCGCATCCGCCTCAAGGCGTACGACTACCGCATCCTCGACACGTCGACGCACGAGATCGTCGACACCGCGCGCCGCACCGGCGCCCGGGTGGTCGGCCCGATCCCCCTGCCGACGAACATCTCGCGCTACACGGTCAACCGCTCGCCGCACGTCGACAAGAAGTCGCGCGAGCAGTTCGAGATGCGGACCCACAAGCGGCTGCTCGACATCTTCGAGCCCACCGGGCAGACCGTCGACGCGCTGATGCGGCTGGAGCTGCCGGCCGGCGTCGACGTCGAGATCAAGGCCTTCGGCAAGTAGGGTCGCGAGAGAACGCGGTGGCGGGAGAACGAAGGAGCGGAGGGCGATGGAAGGCATCCTGGGCAAGAAGCTGGGCATGACCCAGATCTACGGCGACGACGGCACCGCGATCCCGGTCACCGTGGTTCAGGCCGGGCCGTGCCTGGTGGTGCAGCGCAAGACCGCCGAGCGCGACGGCTACGACGCCGTGCAGCTCGGGCTGGTCGAGGCGCGGGCGCCGCGGCGGGTGCCGCGGCCGCGCCGCGGCCACTTCGACAAGGCCGGCGTGGCGCCGACCCGCCGGCTCGCGGAGTTCGCGGTCGAGCCGGGCGAGGAGGGCGCCCAGCCGGGCGATCAGGTCAAGGCCGGGATCTTCGCCGCCGGCGAGTTCGTCGACGCGGTCGGCACCAGCCGCGGCAAGGGCTTCCAGGGAGTGATCAAGCGCCACGGCTTCCGCGGCGGGCGCGCCACCCACGGCTCGATGTTCCACCGCGCGCCGGGCTCGATCGGGTCGTCGGCGTACCCGTCGCGGGTGTTCCCCGGCCTGCGCCTGCCCGGGCAGATGGGCGCCTCGCGGGTGACGGTGAAAAACCTCGAGGTGGTCAAGGTCGACGAGGAGAACAACCTGCTCTACCTCCGCGGCGCGGTGCCGGGGGCGCGCGACGCCTATCTGGCGATCCGCCGGGCCAAGAAGGGCTAGAGGGGAGGCGAGATGAAGGTCCAGGTCGTCAACCTCGACAACCAGCCGGTGCGCGAGATCGAGCTGCCGGAGGCGGTGTTCGCCTACCCCTACAAGGAGCACCTGATCCACGAGGCGGTGGTCGCGGTGCTCGCCGCCCGCCGCCGCGGCACGCACAAGACCAAGGGCCGCGGCGAGGTCTCGGGCTCGGGGCGCAAGCTCTGGCGCCAGAAGGGCACCGGCCGCGCGCGCACCGGCGACATCCGCAACCCGAAGTGGCGCAAGGGCGGCACCGTGCACGGGCCGCAGCCGCGCAGCTACGCGACCGGGCTGTCGGCGCGCGAGAAGCGCAACGCGCTCAAGTCGGCGCTCTCGCGCAAGCTCGCGCTCGGCGAGCTGGTCGTCCTCGACAGCCTCGAGCTGGGGAGCCACAAGACCGCGGAGCTCGCCGGCCGGCTGGCCGGGCTCGGCGTCGCCGGCAAGGCGCTCCTGGTCGACTCCCGGGACAACGTCAACCTCGAGCGGGCGTCGCGCAACCACCCGGCATTGAAGGCGGTCGACGCGCTCGCGGTCAGCGTCGACGAGGTCGTCGGCCGGCCCCACCTGCTGGTCAGCGAGGGCGCGCTCGGCCGGCTCCTGGAGGTGCTCAGCCGATGAGGATCGAGGACGTCATCCGCCGCCCGCTGATCACCGAGAAGTCGACCCGCATGCGCGAGCAGCGCGGGATCGTTGCGTTCGAGGTCGACCGGCGGGCCAACAAGATCGAGGTCAAGCGCGCGGTCGAGCGGCAGTTCAAGGTCGAGGTCGCCGAGGTGCGCGTCGCCAACATGCACGGCAAGCAGCGCCGCCAGGGGCGGACCTCCGGCCGCCGACCGGACTGGAAGAAGGCCTACGTGCGGCTGGCCGGCGAGCAGACCATCGAGTTCTTCGAGGGCGTGTAGTTCGGGACTCCGCGGTACGACGACGGGAGGACAAGCGCCATGGCGATCAGAGAACGAAAGCCGACCAACCCGGCGAGCCGGTTCCAGACCTATGCCGGGTTCGACGAGGTCACCGCCGAGCGGCCGCACAAGCCGCTGACCCGCGGCAAGCGGGGGGCGGGCGGGCGCAACAACCGGGGCGAGATCACGGTCTGGTGGCGCGGCGGCGCGCACAAGCGGCGCTACCGCCAGATCGACTTCAAGCGCGACAAGCACGGCATCCCGGCGCGGGTGGCGACCATCGAGTACGACCCCAACCGCTCGGCGCGGATCTGCCTGCTGCACTACGTCGACGGCGAGAAGCGCTACATCCTGTGGCCCAACGGGCTCGAGGTCGGCGCCACCGTGGTCAGCGGCGAGAGCGCCGAGGTCAATCCCGGCAACGCGCTGCCGCTGGCCAAGATCCCGCTCGGCACCGTGGTCCACAACGTCGAGCTGCGCATCGGCAAGGGCGGCCAGCTCGTGCGCAGCGCCGGCTCCGGCGCCCAGCTCATGGCCAAGGAGGGGAGCTACGCCCAGTTGAAGCTGCCGTCGGGCGAGGTGCGCAAGGTCCACGTCGCGTGCTACGCGACGATCGGCCAGGTCGGCAACCTCGACCACGAGAACCTCTCGGTCGGCAAGGCCGGGCGCAGCCGCTGGCACGGCCGCCGGCCGCACAACCGCGGCGTGGTGATGAACCCGGTCGACCACCCGATGGGCGGCGGCGAGGGGCGGTCCTCGGGCGGCCGCCACCCGTGCACGCCCTGGGGGGTGCCGACCAAGGGCTACAAGACGCGCAACAACAAGCGCACCGACGGCATGATCGTGCGCCGGCGCAACCAGAAGTAGCGGCGGCGGCGGCAAGAGAGACCGGAGATCGGAGGCACGGATGGCGCGTTCGCTCAAGAAGGGCTACTTCATCGACCACCACCTCGAGGAGAAGGTGGCGGCGATGAACCAGTCGGGCCAGAAGCGGGTGATCAAGACCTGGTCGCGGCGCTCGACGATCGTCCCCGAGATGGTCGGCCACACCCTGGCGGTGCACAACGGGTCGAAGTTCATCCCGGTCTACGTCAGCGAGAACATGGTCGGCCACAAGCTGGGGGAGTTCGCGATGACCCGCACCTTCCGCGGCCACAGCGGCAAGAAGGTGGAGAAGGCGGCCCGCGCCCGCTAGCGCGCCGGGGAGAGAGACGATGGAAGTGACGGCCAAGCTGCGCTACCTCCAGGGCTCGCCGCAGAAGGTGCGCCTGGTCGCGGACCTGATCCGCGGCCGCGGGGTCGAGGAGGCGGCGAGCATCCTCAAGCTGACCAACAAGCGGGCGGCGCGCCCGCTCGAGAAGCTCCTGCGCTCGGCGGTGGCCAACGCCGAGCACCGCGAGGAGCAGGCGCCGGACCTCGACAAGCTGTACGTCAAGGAGATCTTCGTCGACGGCGGACCGGCGCTCAAGCGCCTGCGCCCGGCGCCGATGGGGCGCGCATTCCGCGTGCTCAAGCGCCAGAGCCACGTCACCATCAAGCTCGACACGCGCAAGGGCGCGGACGCCGAGTAGGGCCGGCAACCAGGGAACGGGAACCAGGAGATCGACCGTGGGCCAGAAAACGCACCCCTACGGGTTCCGCCTCGTCTACAACCAGGCGTGGCACTCGCGCTGGTACGCCGAGAGCGCGTACTCGAAGATCCTGCTCGAGGACGTCAAGCTCCGCGACCAGCTCAAGAAGCGCTTCGCCCACGCCGGGGTCAGCGAGGTCGACATCGAGCGCGCCGCCGAGCGCATGCGGGTCACGATCTACACCTCGCGGCCGGGGATCATCATCGGCCGCAAGGGCGCCGAGGTCGACAAGCTGCGCGACGACCTGGTCAAGCAGCTCGGGCGCGAGGTGCACATCAACATCCAGGAGATCCAGCGCCCGGAGCTCGACGCCCAACTCGTCGCGCAGTCGATCGCCGGCCAGCTCGAGCGCCGGGTGGCGTTCCGCCGCGCCATGCGCAAGGCGATGGAGTCGGCGTTCCGGTTCGGCGCCAAAGGGGTCAAGATCATGGTCGCCGGCCGCCTCGGCGGCCACGAGATCGCGCGCACCGAGTGGTACCAGGAAGGCCGGCTGCCGCTCCATACGCTCAAGGCCGACATCGACTACGGCCTCGCCGAGGCGCGCACGACCTACGGCGCGATCGGGGTCAAGGTCTGGGTCTACAAGGGCGACATGCTGCGGGAGAAGAGCCGGCGCGCCAGCGCGTGAGCGGGAGGACGAATCGTCATGTTGATGCCGAAGAAGGTCAAGCACAGGAAGGCCCACCGCGGCCGCCGCGGCGGCGTCGCCAAGGGCGGCCACTACCTGGCGTTCGGCGACTACGGCCTCCAGGCCTTGGAGCCGGGCTGGGTCACCGCGCGCCAGATCGAGGCCGCCCGCGTCGCGATCACGCGCGCGATCAAGCGCGGCGGCAAGGTGTGGATCCGCATCTTCCCCGACAAGCCGGTGACCAAGAAACCGCTCGAGACGCGCATGGGCAAGGGCAAGGGCAACCCCGAGGAGTGGGTCGCGGTGGTCAAGCCGGCGCGCATCCTCTACGAGGTCGAAGGGGTGTCGCCGGCCGACGCCATCGACGCCATGCGCCTGGCCGCCTACAAGCTGCCGATCAAGACCAAGCTCGTCACCCGCGAGGACCCGCTGCGCTGAGCGCCCGGGGGATGCCAGGAGGATGCCGACGATGAACGCCAACGAGCTGCGGGAGCAGACGGTCGACGAGCTGACGGGCAAGGAGCGCGAGCTCGCCGAGCAGCTCTTCGCGCTGCGCCTGCAGAAGGCGACCGGGCAGCTCCAGAAGGCCTCGAAGGTGCGCGAGGTCAGGCACGACCTGGCGCGGGTGCTGACCGTGCTGCGCGAGAAGCGGGGCCGCGAGAATCAGCGAGGAGACCAGTGATGAGCGAGCCAATCGACGAGCGGGCGCAGCCGGCGGCGCCGCCCGCGGGGGCGCGGCCGCGCGGCCGCCGCCAGGTCAAGGTGGGCACCGTGATCAGCGCCGCGATGGACAAGACGGTGACCGTGGCGGTGCCGCGGACCGCGGAGCACCCGCTCTACCACCGCCAGATCCGGCGCACCAGCAAGTTCGCGGCCCACGACGAGAACAACGAATGCCGGGTCGGCGACCGGGTGGCGATCGTCTCCTGCCGGCCGCTGTCCAAGCGCAAGCGCTGGCGCGTGCGCGAGATCGTCCGGCGGGCGGAGTAGGGGCGAGGGAATCGAGCCATGATCCAGATGGGAACGATCCTCGACGTCGCCGACAACTCCGGCGCCAAGAAGATCGCCTGCATCCACCTGCGCGGCGGGTCGGCGGGCCAGTACGGCGCGCTCGGCGACGTGATCACGGCCTCGGTCAAGGAGGCGACGCCCGACGGCACGGTGAAGAAGGGCCAGGTGGTCAAGGCGGTGATCGTGCGCACGCGCAAGGAGCAGCGGCGCCGCGACGGCAGCTACATCCGGTTCGACGTCAACTCGGCGGTGCTGATCAACGACGCCGGCGAGCCGGTCGGCACCCGCGTCTTCGGCCCGGTGGCGCGCGAGCTGCGCGAGAAGCGGTTCATGAAGATCGTGTCGTTGGCGCCCGAGGTGATCTGACGCCGAACCGCGAGGTCCGAGCCATGAACGAAGTGCACGTCAAGAAGAACGACCAGGTGCTGGTGATCGCCGGCAAGGACAAGGGGGCGCGCGGCCGCGTGCTGCGCGTGCTACCCTCGGCGCGGCGCGCGATCGTCGAGCGCGTCAACCTGATCAAGCGGCACACCCGGCCCAACCCGCAGCGCGGCATCCAGGGCGGCATCCTCGACCGCGAGGCGCCGATCGAGGTCGCCAACCTGATGGTGATCTGCCCGGCCTGCGGCAAGCCGTCGCGGCTCGGGCGCAAGCGCCTCGACGACGGCCGCGGCGCCCGCGTGTGCAAGCGCTGCGGCGAGACGCTGGGCTGAAGTCCGAGTCGAGAGCGAGAAGCGAGCAGAGAGCGACGACCATGGCCAAGAAGAGCACCCCGAAGAAGGCGGCCGCCCCGGCGGGCGAGCGCGGCGGCGGCAACGGCTACGTGCCGCGGCTGAAGGCGCGCTACGACCAGGAGGTGGCGCCCAAGCTGCGCCAGGAGTTCGGCATCGACAACCCGATGGCGGTGCCGCGCATCGCCAAGGTCGCCCTCAACATGGGCGTCGGCGAGGCCATCCAGAACATCAAGATCCTCGACGACGCGGTCGAGGAGCTGGCGGCGCTCGCCGGGCAGCGGCCGATGATCACCCGCGCCCACAAGTCGATCGCCAACTTCAAGCTGCGCGAGAAGATGCCGATCGGCGCCCGGGTGACGCTGCGCGGCGCGCGCATGTGGGACTTCCTCGACCGCCTGATCACGGTCGCCCTGCCGCGGGTGCGCGACTTCCGCGGCATCTCGACCAAGAGCTTCGACGGCCGGGGCAACTTCACCCTCGGCATCACCGACCACCTGATCTTCCCCGAGGTCGACTACAGCAAGGTCGAGCGCAGCAAGGGGCTCAACGTGACCATCGTCACCACCGCCGGCAACGACGAGCGGGCGCTCTACCTGCTGCGCGAGCTGGGGATGCCGTTCCGACGCTAGAGCAGAGAGCCGGAGAGGAGAGACCGAGAGATGGCGACCGCCGCCAAGATCGCGAAGACCAGGATCAAGCCGAAGTACCCGGTGCGCCAGCGCAACCGCTGCCGGATCTGCGGCCGCCCGCGCGGCTACTCGCGCAAGTTCGGGCTGTGCCGCATCCACCTGCGCGACCTCGCGCTCGCCGGCTACCTGCCGGGCGTGACCAAGGCGAGCTGGTAGAACGGAGCGCGCGCGATGAGCATGACCGACCCGATCTCCGACCTTCTGACCCAGATCCGCAACGCGATCCTGGCCAAGAAGGACCGTCTGAGCGTGCCCGCCTCGAAGCTCAAGCTCGAGGTGTGCCGGATCCTCCAGGAGGAGGGCTACATCCGCGGCTTCGGCGTCGCCGAGGGCACGCCGCGCAACAGCATCCAGATCCTGCTCCGCTACAGCGAGAGCGGGGTGCCGGCGATCAGCCACATGGCGCGCGTGAGCACGGCCGGGCGCCGGATCTACCGGCGCGCCGACGACCTGGTGCCGGTGCGCAACGGTATGGGCACCAACATCGTTTCGACCTCGCAGGGGCTGCTCTCCGACCGCCAGGCGCGCGAGCGCCGGATCGGCGGCGAGCTGCTGTGCGAGATCTGGTAGGAGAGCGGAGCCATGTCACGGGTGGGACTGCAGCCGATCCCGGTGCCGAGCGGCACCCAGGTCGAGGTCAGCGCGGGGGTGTTCACCGCCTCGGGCCCCAAGGGGAAGGTGTCGCAGCCGCTCCCCGACGGCTACCCGGTGGCGGTCGAGGGCGGCGAGGTGCGGGTGGCGCGCCCGGGCGACAGCGGCCCCGAGCGCGCGCGCCACGGCCTCTTGCGCTCGCTCCTGGCCAACGCGCTCGCCGGGGTCTCGCGCGGCTTCGCCAAGCAGCTCGACATCGTCGGCGTCGGCTATCGCGCCGAGGTCAAGGGGCGCGCGGTCCACTTCGCGCTCGGCTACTCGCACCCGGTGGTGTTCCCGATCCCCGAGGGGATCGCGATCGAGCACGACGCCAAGGCCAACCGGCTGACCGTCGCCGGCGCCGACAAGCAGCAGGTCGGCCAGGTGGCGGCCGACATCCGCCGCCTGCGCCCGCCCGAGCCCTACAAGGGCAAGGGGATCAAGTACGCCGACGAGATCATCCGCCGCAAGGTGGGCAAGGCCGGAGCCAAGTGAGCCCGAGGATCGAGCGATGAGCGACTACATCGGCAAACGACTGCAGCGCAAGCGGCTCCACCGCCGCCGCGCGCACCTGCGCGTGCGCAGCCGGCTCGCCGGCACGGCGGAGCGGCCGCGGCTCGCGGTGTTCAAGAGCCTGCGCCACATCTACGCCCAGGTGATCGACGACGGCAGCGGCCGCACCCTGGTCCAGGCGAGCACGCTCGACGGCGACGTGCGCGCCCGGCTCGAGCGCCCGGGGCCGACGCTCGCGGCGGCCAAGGCGGTCGGCGCCGCGGTCGCCGAGCGCGCCAAGGCGAGCGGCATCGAGGCGGTGGTGTTCGACCGCGGCGGCTACATCTACCACGGGCGGGTCAAGGCGCTCGCCGACGCCGCCCGCGAGCAGGGGCTCCGTTTCTAGGACGCGGGCAAAGCAAGCAGAGAAGACGGCGGAGGAGACAACGGTGGCGAGAGATTTCGAGCGCGAGCGCGACAGCGAGCTGTTCGAGCAGGTGGTCCACATCAACCGCGTGACCAAGGTGGTCAAGGGCGGCAAGAACTTCTCGTTCTCCGCCCTGGTGGTGATCGGCGACGGCGCCGGCCGCGTCGGCTACGGCGCGGGCAAGGCGAAGGAGGTCCCGAGCGCGATCCGCAAGGGGATCGAGATCGCCAAGCGGGGCATGATCCGGGTGCCGATGAAGGGCACTACCATCCCGCACGAGGTGACCGGCGTGTTCGGCGCCGGGCGGGTGCTGCTCAAGCCGGCGTCCGAGGGCACCGGCGTGATCGCCGGCGGCCCGGTGCGCGCGGTGATGGAGACCGCGGGCGTCCAGGACATCCTGACCAAGTCGCTGGGGTCGACCAACCCCCACAACGTGGTCAAGGCGACGTTCGCCGCGCTCCTCGACCTGCGCCACGAGCAGGACGTCCGCCGCCTGCGCGGCCTGCCGCCGCGCGAGGAGCCGCCGCCGGCGAAGTCGCCGCGGCCGCAGCCGGCCGCCGGCGGAGCCCCAGGATGAAGACCGTTCGTAGTAGGAGGACACGCGCCCACAGGCGCGCGGCGGCGCAGCCGCCGACTCGGGGGAGGGGTCCCCGCAGGACCGCGCTCCTGCGGGGCGGGGGGCTGGAACAGCCCCCCGCAAAAACGGCGATGGCGCGGCGGAGTACTGAGTGATGCCTAGCACGAAGACGACACAGCCGGCAAAGACGCTCCGAATCCGGCAAGTCAAGAGCGCCATCGCCACCCCGCGGTCGCACCGCGAGGTGCTGCGCGGGCTCGGCCTGCGCCGCCCGCACCACGAGGTGGTGCGCGCCGACACGCCGGCGATCCGCGGCATGGTGAACAAGATCCCGTACCTGGTCGAGGTGGTCGAGGAGGCGTCATGAGGCTGCACGAGCTGGCCCCGGCGAAGGGGAGCAAGAGTTCACGCAAGCGGGTCGGGCGCGGCCCGGGCTCCGGGCTGGGCAAGACCGCCGGCCGGGGCGAGAAGGGGCAGAAGTCGCGCTCGGGCTACAGCCGGCGCCCCGGCTTCGAGGGCGGCCAGATGCCGCTCATCCGCCGGGTGCCCAAGCGCGGGTTCACCAACATCTTCCGCGCCGAGTACGCGGTGGTCAACCTGGCGCAGCTCGCCGGCCTCGAGGGGGAGGTCACCCCCGAGCTGCTGGCGGCGCGGGGGCTGGCGCGCGCCGGGCGCCCGCTCAAGGTGCTCGGCGACGGCGAGGTCGCCGCGCCGCTCACCGTGCGGGCGCACAAGTTCAGCAAGACGGCGCGGGCCAAGATCGAGGCCGCCGGCGGCACGTGCGAAGAGCTGGCGGGGTGAGGGCCGAGGAGTCGAGGAGCCGCGGACGAGGAGCCTGAGGAGCCTGAGGAGCCGACACGGTGGTCATCGAGAGCTTCCGCAACATCTTTCGGATCAAGGACCTGCGCAACCGGGTCCTGTTCATGTTCGGCCTGCTGGCGGTCTACCGCGTCGGCTGCTACATCCCGACCCCGGGCGTCGACCCGGTCGCGCTCAAGGCGTTCATGGAGCAGACCGCGGGGACGATCCTCGGCTTCGTCAACACCTTCACCGGCGGCAGCCTGTCGCGGGTGGCGGTGTTCGCGCTCGGGATCATGCCCTACATCACCGCCTCGATCATCCTCCAGCTCCTGACCGTGGTCTGGCCCTACCTCGAGAAGCTGTCCAAGGAAGGCGAGCTGGGCCGGCGCAAGATCACCCAGTACACCCGCTACGGCACGGTGGTGATCTCGATCATCCAGTCGATGGGCATCGCGATCTTCCTCGAGCGGGCGCAGCTCTCCGGCGGCGGCACCCTGGTGCCCAGTCCCGGCTGGGGCTTCCGGCTGATGACCGTGATCACGCTCACCACCGGCTGCGCGGTGGTGATGTGGCTGGGCGAGCAGATCAGCGAGCGCGGCATCGGCAACGGCATCTCGCTGATCATCTTCGGCGGCATCGTGGTCGGCCTGGTGCCGGCGATCCTCAAGACCTTCGAGGGCGTGCGCGCGGGCAACCTCAACGCCGTCGGCATGGTCTTGCTGGTGGTGTTCATGGCCGCGGTGGTCGCGTTCATCGTCTTCATGGAGCGCGCCCAGCGGCGCATCCCGGTGCAGTACGCCAAGCGGGTGGTCGGACGCCGCATCTACGGCGGCCAGAGCACCTACCTGCCGCTGCGCGTCAACACCGGCGGGGTGATCCCGGTGATCTTCGCCAGCTCGGTGGTCATGGTGCCGACCACGATCGCCGGCATGTTCGAGAACGAATGGGTGCAGAGGATCGCCGACGCCATCTCCTGGGGCCAGCCGCTCTACTACCTGCTCTACATCACGGCGATCGTCTTCTTCTCCTACTTCTACGTCTCGATCATTTTCAACCCGGCCGACCTGGCCGAGAACATGCGGAAGTACGGCGGCTTCATCCCGGGCATCCGTCCCGGCAAGCGGACCGCCGAGTACATCGACCGCATCCTCACCCGCATCACCCTGGTCGGCGCGGTCTACCTGGCCGCGGTCTCGGTGCTTCCCGACTTCCTGCTCAACGGCTTCAAGGTCTCGGGGGTCCCGTGGATCGGCGACACTCTCGATCTCTACGCCCCGAACTGGTTCACCCAGGGGCTGGGCATCCAGTTCTACTTCGGCGGCACGTCGCTCCTGATCGTGGTCGGGGTCGCCATGGACACCATCCAGCAGGTCGAGAGCCAGCTCGTGATGCGCAACTACGAGGGCTTCATGAAGAGGGGCCGGATCCGTGGCCGCCGGGGCTAGCGTCGCCGGCGGGAGGGGCGCCGCGCCGGGGTCCGAGGGGCCGCGGCTGGTGCTGCTCGGACCGCCGAACAGCGGCAAGGGCACGCAGGCGCGCGCGCTCGCCGAGCGGCTCGGGGTGCCTGCGATCTCGACCGGCGACATGCTGCGCGCCGCGGTCGCCGCGGGCAGCGCGCTCGGCCGGCGGGTCGATGCGATCATGCGCGCCGGCAAGCTGGTCGACGACGGCACCATGGCCGAGGTGGTGCGCGAGCGGCTCGCCGAGCCCGACGCCGCCGGCGGGTGCCTGCTCGACGGCTATCCGCGCACGCGGGCGCAGGCGGAGACGCTCGACCGGCTGCTCGCCGAGCGCGGCCGGACGCTCGACGCGGTGGTCTCGCTGGAGGTGCCGGAGGCGACGCTGCTCGCGCGCGCCCGCGGGCGCGGCCGCGACGACGACCGCGACGAGGTGATGCGCGAGCGGCTGCGCGTCTACCGTGAGCAGACCGCGCCGCTGATCGAGCACTACCGCCCGAGCGGGCTCGTGTGCGAGGTCGACGGCGACCAGCCGGTCGACGCGGTCACCGAGGCGGTGGTCGCCGGCCTGGGCGCGGGGGTCACGGCCGGGCGCTAGGGAATCGGAACGCAAGACGAGCTGTTCTACAACTTTTGGTGCCGCCTCCGGGCGGCGGGGAGCGGGAAGCAACGGCGTGTCGAAGAAAGAAGAGGCGATCGAGGTCGAGGCGACGGTGGCCGAGCTGCTGCCCAACACGATGTTCCGGGTCAAGCTCGACAACGGCCACCAGGTGCTCGCCCACATCTCGGGCAAGATGCGCAAGCACTTCATCCGCATCCTGCCCGGCGACCGCGTGCGGGTCGAGCTGTCCCCCTACGACCTCAACCGCGGGCGGATCGTCTATCGCCTCAAGACCTGAGCCGGCGCGAGCCGCGAGAGGGGTGCCGCGATGAAAGTGCGATCGTCGGTCAAGAAGATGTGCCCGAAGTGCAAGATCGTCCGCCGCCGGGGGGTGGTGCGGGTGATCTGCGAGAACCCGAAACACAAGCAGCGCCAGGGATAGGACCGGGAGAGCCATGGCACGCATCGCAGGCATCGATCTGCCCCAGCAGAAGCAGGTCTGGATCGGGCTGACCTACATCCACGGCATCGGCCGCGCCCGTTCGCTCAAGATCCTCGACCAGGCCGGGGTCGCGGGCACGACCAAGGTCCGGGACCTGACCGAAGAAGAGGCGCGCAAGATCCGCGACGTGATCACCGAGGAGGGGAGCGTCGAGGGCGATCTGCGCAAGGACGTCAGCCAGAACATCAAGCGGCTGATGGAGATCGGCTGCTACCGCGGGGTGCGCCACCGCAAGGGGCTGCCGGTGCGCGGCCAGCGCACCCACACCAACTCCCGCACCCGCAAGGGGCCGCGGCGCGGCGCGATCGCGGGCAAGAAGAAGGTCAGCAAGAAGTAATCGAGGGCAAGCGGCGGCGAGCCGGGGAGAGACCATGGCGACAGCAGCAGGCAAGAAAGAGAAGAAGCCGGGCCGGCGGCGGGAGAAGCGCTCGGTGCCGCACGGGATCGCGCACATCTCCGCGACCTTCAACAACACCCTGGTTTCGATCAGCGATCCCGAGGGCAACATCCTCGCCTGGTCGTCGGCGGGCAAGGTCGGTTTCAAGGGCTCGCGCAAGGGGACGCCGTTCGCGGCCCAAATGGCGGCCCAGAACGCCGGCCAGCTCGCGCGCGACCAGGGCGTGCGCTCGGTCGACGTCCAGGTCAAGGGCCCGGGCGGCGGCCGCGAGGGCGCGATCCGCGCGCTCCAGCTCTCGGGGCTCGAGGTCAGGTCGATCCGCGACGTGACGCCGATCCCGCACAACGGCTGCCGGCCGCCGAAGCGGCGGCGGGTATGACGCGGTCACGTGCGCGAGCCGGTCGCCAGCAGGACACGCGCCCAGAGGAGCGCGGCGGCCCGCCCGGACGTTATTCAAAGCTGAAGTCTCCGTAGCGTCGGAGAGGTAACGGAAGGAGAGAGAGTCAGTGGCACGATACACGGGTCCGGTCTGCCGGCTGTGCCGGCGCGAGCGGATGAAGCTGTTTCTGAAGGGCGACCGCTGCTTCAAGGAGAAGTGCGCGATCGAGCGCCGCGGCTACCCGCCCGGCCAGCACGGCGGCAAGCGCCACCGCCGCACCCTGGGCTACGGCCTGCAGCTCCGCGAGAAGCAGAAGGTCAAGCGCATCTACGGCGTGCTCGAGCGCCAGTTCCGCGGCTACTTCGAGGAGGCCGACCGGCGCAAGGGGATCACCGGCGAGAACCTCCTGGTGCTGCTCGAGCTGCGCCTCGACAACGCCGTCTACAGCCTCGGCTTCGCGGCCTCGCGCGCGCAGGCGCGCCAGCTCGTCCGCCACGGCCACCTGCGCGTCGACGGCGGCAAGGTCACCGTGCCCTCGTACCAGATCCGCCCCGGGCAGACGATCGCGATCAAGGAGGCGAGCCGCAAGAACGATTTCGTGCGCGCCAGCGTCGAGACCGCGCGCGGCCGCGGCGTGCCCGAGTGGCTGGAGCTGGACGCCGAGGCGTTCAGCGGCAAGGTGCTCCGGGTGCCCACCCGCGAGGACATCAAGCTCCCGATCCAGGAGCAGCTCATCGTCGAGCTCTACAGCAAGTAGCCCGGGAGCAGGCGGAACAACCAAGGAGCCCGAAACATGCTTTGGAAGGGATTTCAACGCCCGAAGCGGATCGAGGTCGACCGCGACACCCTCACTCCGACGTTCGGCCGCTTCGTCGCCCAGCCGTTCGAGCGCGGCTTCGGCACCACCGTCGGCAACGCCATGCGCCGGAGTCTGCTCTCCTCGATCGAGGGGGCGGCGGTGACCGCGGTGCAGATCGAAGGGGTGCTGCACGAGTTCTCGGCCATGCCCGGCGTGGTCGAGGACGTCACCGACATCATCCTCAACTTGAAGCAGGTGCCGATCCGGCTCCACAGCGAGGAGCCCAAGGTGCTCAGCCTCGAGGCCGAAGGGCCGGGCGAGATCACCGCCGCCCAGCTCACCGAGGACCCGCAGATCGAGATCGTCGACGGCGGCGTCCACATCGCGACCCTCAACGAGGAGGGGAGCCTCAAGCTCCAGGCGCTGGTCAAGCGCGGCCGCGGCTACGTCAGCGCCGACCGCAACTTCGACGAGAGCATGGGCATCGGCTGGATCCCGCTCGACTCCGCGCACAGCCCGGTCCGGCGGGTCAACTACAAGGTCGAGGCCGCCCGCCTCGGGCAGGCGATCGACTACGAGCGGCTGACCCTCGAGGTCACCACCAACGGCACGGTCAGCCCGGAGGAGGCGGTGTCGCGGGCGGCGATGCTGCTCAAGGACCACCTGACGATCTTCATCGAGGCCGAGGAGTCGATCCGCGAGGACGGTCACGACCGCGACGCCGAGGAGCTGGCGGGCATGGACGCCCTGCTCGCCCGCACCATCGACGAGCTCGACCTCTCGGTGCGCTCGGCCAACTCGCTGAAGAACGCCAACATCCACACCCTGCGCGACCTCGTGCGCAAGAGCGAGAAGGACATGCTCGAAACCAAGAACTTCGGCAAGAAGTCGCTCGAGGAGGTGCAGGAGGTGCTCGGCAACCTGGGACTGAGCCTGGGCATGAACGTGCCCGGCCAGCCGTCGTCCGTGTAGGAGGGGCACGTCCATGCGTCACGGGATGAAGGGGAGAAAGCTGGGGCGGACCACCGCGCATCGCCAGGCGCTGTTCCGCAACCAGCTCGCGTCGCTGGTCGAGCGCGGGCGGATCATCACCACCCTGCCCAAGGCCAAGGAGCTGCGGCGCCTGGTCGAGCGGGTGGTCACCCGCGGCCGCGCCGACACCATCCAGGCGCGGCGCTGGGTGCGCACCTATCTGCAGGAGCGGAGCCTGGTGCGCAAGGTGTTCGACGACATCTCGCCGCGCTTCGCCGGGCGCCCGGGCGGCTACACCCGGATCATCAAGCTCGGCCCGCGCTCGGGCGACGGCGCCGAGCTGGTCGCGCTCGAGTTCGTCGACTTCGAGGGCGCCGCCGCGGCCCCGGCCGCGGGCGAGAAGGCCGGCGAGGCCGAGGCGGCGGCGAAGAAGGGCGCGGCCAAGAAGCCCAAGCCGAAGGCGGGCAAGGGCGCCGCGAAGAAGCCGGCGAAGAAGGTCGCGGCGAAGAGCGCCCCGGCCAAGGCGGCGGCGAAGAAGACCGCGCAGAAGAAACCGGCGGGGTAGAGCGAATCTGGGGGCCGGCGCCGGGCGCGCCGGCCCGCCGGGTATCGTGAGCGGACTCCACGAGCCGCGGCGCGATGCATCCGGGTGAGCGGTCGAACTCGGCTTGGGAGCTGCGCTTCGGTCCGTTGCCGGCCGCGCGCTCGAGCTATCCCTCCGCTTTCTCCTTGGCCGCCTCGGCGATCAGTCTCTCCTGGAGGTTTCTCGGCAGCTCCTCGTAGTGCGAGAACTCCATGGTGAAGCTCGCCCGCCCCTGGGTGATCGCGCGCAGCGACGGCGCGTAGTCGAGCATCTCGGACATCGGCGCGACCGCCTTGATCACCTGCGCGCCGTTCTTCGAGTCCATCCCCTGGGGCCGGCCCCGGCGCTGGGAGAGGTCGCCGATGATGTCGCCGGTGAACTCGTCGGAGGTGGTGATCTCGACCGTCATCATCGGCTCGAGGATGGTCGCCCGCGCCCGCGCCATGGCGTCCTTGAACGCCAGCGAGCCGGCGATCTTGAACGCCATCTCCGAGGAGTCGACGTCGTGGTACTGGCCGTCGGTCAGCCGGACCCGGAAGTCGACCACCGGATAGCCCGCGAGGTAGCCGCGCCGGCGCGCCTCCTGGATCCCCTTCTCGACCGCCGGCCGGTAGTTCTGCGGGATGGCCCCGCCGTAGATGTCGTCGACGAAATCGAACTCCTCGCCCCGCGGCAGCGGCTCGATGGTGATCTTGCAGTCCGCGAACTGGCCGCGGCCGCCGGTCTGCTTCTTGTGCCGGCCGTGGCCGTCGGACGGGCGCAGGATGGTCTCGCGGTAGGGCACCTTCGGCGGGTGGAGGATGACCTCGACGTTGGAGCGGCTCTTGAGCCGGGCGACGGTGATCTCGGCGTGGCGCTGGCCGGTGCCCGAGAGCAGCATCTCGTGGGTGTCGGGATCGCGGGTCACGCGCAGCGCCAGGTCCTCGTCCATCAGCCGGGCGAGCGCCTCGCCGATCTTCTCCTCGTCGCCCTTGCTCTTGGGCTCGATGGCGAACGACATCGCCGGCTCCGGCACCTTGATCCAGGCGAGCCGGACCGGCCGCTCGCGGGCGCACAGGGTGTCGCCGGTCTTGGTCTCCTTGAGCTTGGCCAGGCCGCCGATGTCGCCCGCGACGAGGCGCGGGGTGGCGGTGCCGCTCTTGCCCTGCAGGTGCATCGGGTTCGACGCCTTCTCGGCGTCCTCGAGGCGCGGGTTCCACAGCGGCGCCTCGCCGGAGACCGTGCCGCTGAACACGCGCACGATCGAGATCCGCCCGGTGAAGGGGTCGGACAGGGTCTTGAACACCAGCGCCGCCGCCGGCGCGGCGGGGTCGCCGGCGAGCGCCACCGGCTGGCCGCCGATGTCGGTCGCCGCCGGCGGCCGCGCGCCGGGCGCCGGGGCGAGCGCGACCAGCGCGTCGAGCAGTGCCGAGGGGCCGATGCCGTGGCCGCCGGCCGAGAGCGTGAGCGGGAAGAGCTTCCGTGCGGCGACCGCCCGCCGCAGGCCGGCGGCCAGCTCGTCGCCGGCGAGCGTGCCGGCCTCGAAGAAGCGCTCCATGAGGGCGTCGTCGGTCTCGGCGACCGCCTCGATCAGCCTGGTGCGCCACTCCTCGACCGCCGCCGCGACCTCGGCCGGGGCCGCGGAGGGCTGCGCCCGGCCGTCGCCGTCGCGCGGGTAGACGTAGGCCTCGCCGGTCACCAGGTCGACGACGCCGGAGAACTCGCCCTCGCGGCCGATCGGCACCTGCACCGGCACCACGCCGCGGCCGAGGGTCTTGACCAGGCCCTCGACCGCAACCTCGAAATCGGCGCGCTCGCGGTCTGCCTTGGTCAAATGAACGAACACCGGCAGCTCGCGCTCGGCGGCGTAGGCCCAGGCCTTCTCGGTCGTCACTTCGACGCCGGCGACCGCGGAGACGCACAGGAGCGCGGCGTCGGTGGCGGTCATGCCGGCCTGGGTCTCGGTGAAGAAGATGCCGTAGCCCGGGCAGTCGACGAGGTTGATCTTGTGCTTCTGCCAGGGGACGAAACAGGGCGCCAGGCCGATCGAGATGCCGCGCTGGGCTTCCTCGGAGTCGAAATCGGTGATCGTGTTGCCGTCCTCGACCCTGAGCATGCGGTTGGTGGCGCCTCCGGCGTAGAGCAGCGCGCTGACCAGGGTGGTCTTGCCGGTGTCGTTGTGCCCGACCACGGCCAGGTTGCGGATCTTGTCCGGGCTGTCGACCTGCATTCTGCGGCGTCCTCCTGAGCGACGGGATTCGTGATCCGGGAGCGGGACGTGGCAATATACCACCATGCCCGCCCCTCCGCCGAGCCGGCTCGGCCGCTACGAGATCGTCCGCGAGCTGGGCCGCGGCGCGATGGGCGTGGTCTATCTCGCCCGCGATCCGCTGATCGGCCGCCAGGTGGCGCTCAAGACCTTCCGCCTCGCTTACGCCACGGACGACGACGAGCTGGCGCGGCTGCGCTCGCGCTTTCTGCGCGAGGCCCAGAGCGCGGGCATCCTGTCCCAGCACCCCGGGATCGTGACCATCCACGACGTCGCCCCGGGCGGCGACGGCACCCCCGCGTTCATCGCCATGGAGTACGTCGAGGGCACCGACCTCAAGGAGCTGGTCAAGCGCCAGGGCCGGCTCGACCCCGCCGCGGTCGCCGACATCGTGCGCGGCATCGCCTCCGCGCTCGACTACGCGCACGCCAAGGGGGTGGTGCACCGCGACGTCAAGCCCGCGAACGTGATCCTGACCACCGACCGCGGCATCCGCATCACCGATTTCGGCATCGCCCGTCTCGACGCCTTCGAGGCCTCCAACCTGACCCTCGACGGGCAGATGCTCGGCACCCCCAACTACATGTCGCCGGAGCAGGTCCAGGGGCTCGAGGTCGACCACCGGGCCGACATCTTCTCGCTCGGCGTGATCTGCTACGAGCTGCTGACCGGCAAGAAGCCGTTCGCGGGCGAGAACCTGACCGCGGTCACCCACCGCATCGTCCACGGCGAATTCCCGCCGCCGTCGTCGATCCTCCCCGACCTGCCGCCGCGGGTCGACGCGGTGATCGCGCGCTGCCTGGAGAAGGCGCCGAGCCGGCGCTGGCCGCGCGCCGGCGACCTCGCGGCCGCGCTCGACGAGGCGCTGGCCGAGGGACCGGCGGCGAGCCGCGTCGCCGCG
>CAZNIX010000038.1:0-18793 GCA_964573125.1 uncultured Thermoanaerobaculia bacterium | reverse complement strand
CGCCCGCCGCGGCGACGCCCGCGGCGACCCGGAACAGGTCGTCGCCGCGCAGCAGCGCGCGCGCCGCCGCGCCGGCCCACGGCGGCACGCGGGTGAGGAGGATCGAGCCGATCTCGTAGGCGTCGCCGGGGAGCGAGAGCAGCGGCGCGAGCGCGAACGGCAGCGCCGCGCCGAAGAGCACCGGGCGCCCGGCGCTGGCGGCGCGGCGCAGCGCCCAGACCCCGGGGAACAGCGCGAGCACGAACGGCCCGAGGTCGGTCGCGAGGTAGACGAGGTCGCTGCCGCGGGTGTCGAAGCCGGAGAGCCGCCCGGCGTACTCGCCGCCGGCGTGGACCCACGGGATCCAGCGCGCGAGCAGCCCCCCGCCGTAGAGCGGGTCGATCTCGAGCCGGGTCACCCCGCCGCCCGCGGCCAGGCAGGCGAGCGCGTGGAGCAGCTCGTGCACCGGCACATAGAGCCACCAGCCGGCGGCCAGCCCCAGCGCCAGCCAGGCGAGGTCGCGCGGCCGCCCGACGCAGCGCGTCTCCCCGCGCACGAGGTCGAGGAACGGGCGGGTGAGCAGGGCGGAGGCCTTCACCGGGGGCGGAAGCTAGCAGAGTCGGTGGCGGCCGGAGGGGCGCTCCCGCGTATCAGGGGGAGAGCGCCTCGACCGGAGACCTCACGGGCACGTCCACCCCCGCCGCGACGGCGGCGACCGCCGGGAGACGGGGGGACGGGGAGACGGGCCGGAGGTTGACCGCGCGGGCCGGTGCGGCGAGAATCGGCGCCAGCGCTCGGGCGCTCGCGCCGGGCGCCGGATGATCCGCGACCGATCCGACGACGGCTCCAACCGGAGATCCCACCATGCCGCACTCCACCGTCCCCGACCGCCCGACCGTCCCCGGCCGCGCGGCCGCCGCCCTCCTGATCGCGGCCGCCGCCCTCCTGCTGCTCGCCCCGGCCGCTCCGGTTGCGGCGGCGGACGGCGGCGAGGGCGAAGCGCGCGCCGCCGAGCGCGCGCCGGTGATCCTCTACATGACCGACTGGTGCGGCTGGTGCCGCAAGACCCGCGCCCTGCTCAACGAGATCGACGCCCACTTCGAGGAGGTCGACATCGAGAAGAGCGACGAGGGCCGGCGCGAGTACGAGCAGAAGTCCGGCGGCCGCGGCGGCGTGCCGCTGCTCGACATCGGCGGCACCATCGTCCGCGGCTACGACGAGGCGCGCATCCGCCGGCTGGTGGCGGAGCTGAAGAACGGGTCCGAGCGGGCGTAGGGCGGGCGCCGACTTCGGGCGGACTACGGCAGCAGGTCGCCGACCGGGATCTCTGCACCGGGCGCCGCGGCCGGACACACGGCGTCGCCCGACCCGAGGAGGGTCTGACTCGTCGTCGAGGGCCAGAGCCTGCGAGCGAACGACCACTCTCGGTCGGACCCCACCCGTTACCCACGGTCAGAAGCGTCCAGTCATTTCGAACTCCCTCTCTTCGGCGCGAGCCTTGCTCAACTCCTCCTCAGCGATCGTCACTCCGTGGCGCGCGACTTCGAGCAGCCGTCCCTCGGCGCTGCTCGCCCAGGTCTTGAAGGCGTTCTCCCACTTCATCCAGTGCTCGACCCCGAAGCCCGCGCCCCCGTAGCGGTAGGAAACCTCGGCGATCCTCTTCGGGTCATGACCCGCTGCGAGGGCGAGGCTTGCCATCTCCTTCCAGACGCCGTCGGGGACCTTGCCAGCCAGCGGTTCCAGGTGATATCGCCGCAGCTCGGGACGCTCGAGGAGTTGACGATAGAGCGCGAGAGACTGACCGATCAGGTAGGGAAGGAGCCGGGCACCAAGACTGTCGGCAGGAAGACCTTGGAGAAGTACGGACCGTTGTTCGCCGTCGAGCGCCCGGATCGCAGCAGGGAAGAGCCCGCGTGGGGATACGAAGCTCGGCCTCTCGTCGCCGGGCGCGTTCAGTTGCGCCTCGATCCAATCGAAGGCCAGCGACGGGTCATTGCTCAAGATCACTTCCAACCAGTAGCTGCGGCTTTGGGAGACCGCTGGATCGACCTCGCGCGAGCGAACTCCCAGGATGACGCGTCGCCACGCTGGGCGGATCTCTTGCCGGACCTCTCCGCTTGGCTCGGCCAGCCACTCCCCGATCGCCGCCGCCAGGGCGACACCCCGATTCGGGTGTGCGAGCAAGCGCTCGAGCGTCCTGGCAGGCACGTTTCCCGCGTGACACGCTCCTTCGACCGTCCGCGGCTCGGCGCGCTCCAGCGCCAGGTCCAATAGCCGCTCGGTAGGCTCGGGCAGGCCCAGCACCAGATCGACTGCAACCCAGGTGTAGGCTTGGTCCCGGAGGCAGCGCTCGAGCAGCCGCTCCCACTCGGGCCGGCGCTCGTCCACGACGCGCCGAAGAAAGACGCTCACCAACAACGGATCCGCGGCTTGCTCCAGGAAGACCGTCAGGTACTCCTCCGGAGAAGCGACCTTCTCTACGAGCGCGACACAGAACTCCGGGAGCTGCCCGGGCCACCCGTGACCCCAGCCTCGAGCTTCCTCACCAATCGAACCCAGCCTCCGGGCCAGTTCGATCGGTGGCAACGTCTTCCACTGTTCGGCCAGATCCCTGGCGTTCGCCCGCTGAGCTTCCGAAGGATCGTCCGTGCCGTTGTCGACGTCGAGAGGAAAGAGAATCTCGAACGCCGGGTCGACTCCCAGGTCCAGCTCCAGACCGATCTCCTTGGCAACGCCCATGAGCGAACTCGCCAGTCCGGAGCGCCCCTCGGCGAGCGAGGCAAGGTCGCCCAGCACGTGGCGTGCGAAGGACCGCATCTGAGCCTGGTCTTCAGGCGGCAGGTCTCGACCGAGAACGTTCGGGTGAATCCAGTAGTGCAAGGTGTCCCTGATCTCAGCCCACGTTTCGGCGTCGAGGTCCTGGATCTCCTCGCGGGCCGCGTTCCAGAGCTCCAACATCTCCGGCACGGTAGGAGCAGGGAGGATTCCCTGGCGAATCGTCATGCTGCGACCCGTGACGGTAGTGCGGGTCGTCTCGAGGCGCGGCGCCAGGGCGAGAAGCAACGCTTGGCTGCCGACGGCCGCACTCCCGCCGTTCGCAAGGTACACCTTGGCCTGGTCGATCAGACACCGGCGACGGCGCAGGGACTCGGCGACCGGTGCCGGACCCTCGGGAATGTCCTGAGCCCAATCCTGGAGGGTCCGCAGCGGCTGGGAATGGGGACCCTCGGTTTCGGTCGCTTCACGAAGCAGGCGGAGGACCGCGGCCCTCGGCGCCGAGTGCAACACCGTTCCGGAGACTTCGGCGCTGTCGCCGGGGTAATGCTCCAGCACCCACTCTCCCTGCCTCTCTCCCAAGAGGGCGAAGTTGCGCCAGGCCTCGGCAGAGTCCGTCTCGGCCACCAAGTCGCGCAGCTCGGTTTCGGGAACCGGGACCTGCCGCAGGGCGGCGAGGGTCAGTGTCTCGACCGCGTCCGCCTTGCTCGGAGCCTGGTCGATCAACTCCCGGTAGGGGAGCCCCGGGGGGGTGAAGAAGACCTCCTGGACCAGGGCGGAGCGCAGCACCTCGGGTTGCACTGCGAGCGCACCGTCCTCGCAGACCGAGAGGACACCGCCTTGCGAAGCCTGCGTTGCCTGCCGGCGCACATCCGCGAGTCCTGCCCCGAGTGCCTGGCTGGCCACCTCCAAGCCCATACCCCGATCCCCTCCCAGCGCGAAACAGGCCAGAAGCTCAGTGGGGTCATGCTCCAACACCCGTTTCAATGCGGGGATCAGGGTCCGCCGGACCGCACCGCCGGTGAGGACCTCCCGCCACTCGCCGCGCAGCCACAGCGACCCCAAGGTCACTGCAAGTCCGGGCTTGTTCGCCGACTGATCGACGAGCAAGCGCAGGTACGGATCGTCTTCCGGCTCCTGGATACCGAGGCTCCGCAGCACTTCGACGATCTCCGCCCGCGTCAGCAGCTCGAGGTGGCGGGTGTCCTCGCTCGCGATTCCGCCGAGCGAATGCGCCACATCGTCCTCAGCGCCGGGCCAGGTGGCTGCGACCAGAGCGAACGTGGCGTCGACGGTGCTCCGGATCTGGCGCAACACCTCCAGGACGTCGGGGTCGAGATGCGCGTCGTCCACGATGACGATCTCGGGTTGAAGGTCGCGACAGGCGTTGGCGATCTGCGTTTCGTCGCGGCTGGCGAGGAAGAGCGCCCGACCTTCCCGCACCAATCTCAGAAGGAGAGCGGTCTTGCCGGAGCCCGGCTGGCCGACCAGGAGCCGGTCTTGCACGGTCTCCCGGAGCCAGAGCAGATCCGCGTCTCGTCCTACGAGGTCGAGATCCTCGCGTGCCGGCGACCGCGACCGCGGGATGGCCGCAAGAGCCGGAGGAGCTCCGCTGATCCCGAGGAGTGCCTGTGCCCACTCGCTGTTGCGGTAGAGGCGATTCGCGATGTCCCGGCGCTCGTGGACCTGGATCAGGACGAAGCCCTTGTCGCGGGCTCGATCCTCCAGGTTCCTTCGTCTCGTGGGGCTCAGCTCGGTCGAGGTCGCGACCACGACCCGGCGCCTGACGCCTCCCCCGGCGACGTAGGAGTCGAGGTTGCGGGTCAGGTTGCCGATGACGTCTGTCGCGGTCGTGATGATGAGCGGATACGCCTCGCCCTCGCCGTCGGCGATCGCGCCGTCCATGCCGAAGTCCTGGCCACCGTGGACCGGCACCAATGTCGGGTAGGCGTCGCGGAGAAGGTCGATGGCACACTCTTCGAACTGCTGCCAATCGCTCAGACCGGCGAGACCTTCGAGGATCTTTCGATAGTAGGGATCTCTCACGAGCGTCCCTGCTCCCGCAGCTCTCGGAACTGGTGGAGCTGCTCTTCGAGCTCGGCGCCGAGATCCTTGCCCCGGTCGAATCCACGCCGGGAGATCAGGTCCAGCGCATCGCGGGCCCGCTGGATCTCCTGCCGGTCCGCCACTCGGAGCAGCTCTCGGATGTCCGCCGGGTCTTGCGGGCGCTCCTGGGGGTTCTCCGGACGCAATGCGAGCACCTTGAGAGCCAGGAGATGTCCGGTCTTCGCCACCGGAGCGAAGAATCCGGGGAGGACCTCCAGAACGTCCGCCTGCGCGATGACTTCGCGCTCGATCCCGGATGACGCGAAGAGGAGATCGGCGAGGATGCCCGGCGTCCGCTCGGGCGTGAGAAGCCGCACCGTGGCGAGGCGGCCCGTCTGTTCCTGCTCCAGGTGGGTCTCGATTCGATAGCCGCGGGCGGCGGTCAGTTGCCGGGCGACCGCTTCGGCCTCCCGATCACCTGCTACGGCGATCGCGACGTCGATGTCCCGGGTCGTCCGCGGTTCGGCGCGCGCGGAAACGGCGAGGCCGCCGACCAGGGCCCACGTCGCTCGGATCGCCCGGAGATCTGCGTCGAGCCGGATCAGGGCGTCCGCAAGGGGGCCTCTCATTCGCTGAAGCGCTGACCCGGGCGGCCGACACCATCGCCGTGCTCGGCACCAGGGCGCCGACGAAGCCACTGCCGGATTCCTTCGTCGATCTCGCCCTCGCTGGCAGCGGGATTCCGTCGCCGCAGGTTCTGACGCATGAGTTGCTCGGCGGTGTCAAAGAGATCGAAGGCGATCTCCATGCGCGCCAGGACGGCGGGATCTCGGATCGGCGGGCCGGTGATGAGCGACGGGTGGACGGGCGACGACGACATTGCCGATATTCTAGCGCGGATTGTCGGCGTCCGCCGCCCCCGGGACGATCGGATGGCACCGATCGCCGACCCCTACCCCGCCACGATGTTGACCAGCCGCCCCGGCACCACCACCACCTTGCGCACGGTCTGGCCGGCCAGGAACTTGCGGGCGCCTTCGCTCGCGAGGGCGCGCTCTTCGGCCTCGGCGGCGGCGATGCCGGCGGGGACGACCAGGCGGTCGCGGACCTTGCCGTTGACCTGGACGACGAGCGTGATCTCGTCCTCGGCGGCGGCGTCCTCGTCGACCTCGGGCCAGTCGGCGACGTGGACCGAGCCGCCGCGGCCGAGACGGTGCCACAGCTCCTCGGCGGCGTGGGGGGCGACCGGCGCCATCAGGCGCAGGTAGGCCGCGACCGCCTCGTCCCAGGCGTCGCTCGCGGTCGCGCCCTCCTGCGCCGCCCGGGCCATCTCGTTGGCGAGCTCCATCAGCGCCGAGACCACGGTGTTGAACTCGAAGCGCTCGAAATCGGCGGTCACCGAAGCGACGGTCTGGTGGACCTTGCGGCGGAGCGCGCGCACGGTATTCTCCGACGGCTCGGCGCCGTCGCCGGCAGCCGGCGCGAGCAGCAGCGACCAGACGCGGCGCAGCCAGCGCGCGGTGCCCTCGATGCCGGCGCTCGACCACGGCGCGCCCTGGTCCCAGCGCGCGAAGAACATCAGGTAGGCGCGCACGGCGTCGGCGCCGTACTTCGCCACCAGCGCGTCGGGCGCGACCACGTTGCCGCGCGATTTCGACATCTTCTCGGAGTCCTCGCCGAGGATGATCCCCTGGTTTCTGAGCTGGAGCATCGGCTCGTCGCCCTGGTGCAGCGCGAGGTCGCGGCACGCCTTGTGGAAGAAGCGGGTGTAGATCAGGTGGAGCGTGGCGTGCTCGATGCCGCCGGTGTAGGTCGCGACCGGCATCCAGTAGGCGTATTCGCGCGGGTCGAACGGGCCCTCGTCGTAGCCGAGGGTGAGATACCGCAGGTGGTACCAGGACGAGTCGACGAACGTGTCCATGGTGTCGGTGTCGCGCTCGCCGGCGCCGCCGCACGAGGGGCAGGCGGCGTCCTTCCACGTCGGGTGGAGCTTGAGCGGGCTCTCGCCGGTCGGCCGCCACTCGACGTCGTCGGGCAGGCGCACCGGCAGCTCCTCCTCGCGCACCGGCACCGCGCCGCACGCCGGGCAGTGGACGATCGGGATCGGCGCCCCCCAGTAGCGCTGGCGCGAGATCAGCCAGTCGCGGAGGCGATAGGTCACCTCGCGGCGGCCGAGGCCGCGCGCCTCGAGCCACGCGATCGTGCGCTCGATCGTCTCGGGGCCGGCGGTGCCGGTCAGCTCGCCGGAGTCGACCATCACGCCGTCGTCGCCGGTCACCGCCGCGGTCATCGTCGCCGGATCCAGCGTCTCGCCGCCGAAGGAGAGCACCGGCCGGATCTCGAGGCCGAACGCGCGGGCGAACTCGAAATCGCGCTGGTCGTGCGCCGGCACCGCCATGATCGCGCCGGTGCCGTAGCCCGGGAGCACGTAGTCGGCGATCCACACCGGCACCCGCTCGCCGGTGACCGGGTTGGTCGCGAAGCCGCCGGTCGGCACGCCGGTCTTCTCGCGGTCCGCGGCCTCGCGCTGGACGTCGGTCTGGCGCGCCGCCGCCTCGAGGTAGGCCGCGACCTCGGCGCGGCGCTCGCCGGCGGTCAGCGCCGGCACCAGCAGGTGCTCGGGGGCGAGCACCAGGAAGGTCGCGCCCCACAGGGTGTCGGGGCGGGTGGTGAAGACCTCGATCGGCGCGCCGGCCGCGGTCGGGAACGCCACCCGCGCCCCCTCGGAGCGGCCGATCCAGTGGGTCTGGAGCGCGCGCACCCGCTCCGGCCAGTCGATCTTCGAGTAGTCGAGCAGCTCCTCGGCATAGCGCGTGGTGCGGAGGAACCACTGCTCCAGCTCCTTGCGCGTGACCGGCGTCTCGCAGCGCTCGCAGCGGCGGTCGTCGCCGACCACCTGCTCGCGCGCGAGCGTGGTGTTGCACGACGGGCACCAGTCCACCGCCGCCCACTTGCGGTAGGCGAGGTCGTTCTTGAAGAACTGGACGAAGAACCACTGCGTCCAGCGGTAGAACGCCGGGTCCGAGGAGACGCATTCGCGCCGCCAGTCCCACATCGCGCCCATGGTCCGGAGCTGCGCGCGCATGCGCTCGATGTTGCGGTAGGTCCACTCGCGCGGGTGGACGTTGCGCTGGATCGCGGCGTTCTCCGCCGGCAGGCCGAAGGCGTCGAATCCGATCGGGAAGACCACGTTCCCGCCGCGCATGCGCTGGAAGCGCGCGCGCGCGTCGGACGGCGTCATCGCGTACCAGTGGCCGATGTGGAGGTCGCCCGACGGGTACGGCAGCATGGTCAGCGCGTAGTGCGGCTCGCGCGCGGGGTCGATGTCGGAGCGGTAGAGGCCGTCCTCCTCCCAGCGCCGCTGCCAGCGCGGCTCGATCTCGGACGGGTCGTAGGCAGGGATCTGAGCGGTGTTCATGGCGGTGCGGGTCGGTGCGTCGTCCGGCCGCCGTCCGAGTCCTTCGCGCGGGAGCCGGTGGTCGAGAATCTGCAATGCTACATCAGCGCTCGCGCGCCGGCGGCGGACCGGAGCCCTTCGCCGCAGCGGGCCGCGGGGTGACGCCCCGCGAGTGAGTCCCGCCACCTTGCGACCGCTGGCGGTCGGTTTGCGAAGGCGCCATAGCCGACCACCGAGCCGCGGCCGCCGGCCGGTCGCACGGGGTCTTCCGCGCCCCGAAGGGCGCGGCGGCGCGCCGCGCCGCCGAGACGGGGAAGGGGGCCCGCGCGATTCACTCGCGCGGGGAGGGGGAGCAGCCCCCCGAAGAACTCAGAACGGGCCGATGACAGGGTCAGAGAAGGGTCCTTCGACGTCCTCGGGAACGGCGCGGGCGATCTTCTCGGCTTCCGGAAGATCGAGGCGCAGGGCGAAGAGATGCGCGTCGGGGTCGATCTCCACCAATCCGAAGCGCCGATCCACCCCCGAAGGGTCGAGATGGAACCGTTCCTCCACCTGCTCCAAGGTCGGCGGTGTGCCGGGCCAGCGCAGGTTGATGAGTGCCTTGCTCACGCGGGCAGTCTACATCAACGGCTCATCGCTGGTGCGAGCGAGCGGGCCACGCGAAGGCCCGCGAATCGGCGAGGGTCACGCGTCGAGCTCGGCGCCGGCCAGCCTGCACCCGTCGAGGATCCCCCATCCGAGTTCGGTGCTGTGACCCGTAAGGCCCGCAGGATCCACGTTGTCGATGACGTGCTGGCGCAAGTTCGCCGGATGCCGGGCGGGATTCGCGGCATCGTAGCTCCAAACCGACCGCAGTGCCGCCAGCACACCGGCGGCCACTGGCGCCGCCGCCGAGGTCCCGCTGTCCACCGGGTACACTCCGGAGCCGGAGAAGTGGGTGTAGGTGCAGAGATCCGGCTTCTGGATCATGAGGCGCCCAGGCCCCGTCGAGGAGTACCCGACGCGCTTCTTGTTCACATCCACGCCGCCGACGCAGACCGCGGAAGGGTGGGAGTTGGCGCCGTAGATGGTCTTGTTGGTGACTCCGAGACACCGAAGATCGGGACAGTCCTTGCCACAGTTGCCGGCCGCGAAGACGATGTCGGCACCGTACCGCTCGAGGGTCGCGACGATGCGGTTGAACGTGTGGTTGGGGTTGTCGCTGTAGTTGAGAACAGATCCGACGGGCTGGTCCCAGGACGGATGGAACACACCCCAACTGTTGTTCACGACCAGGGCGCGATAGTCAGTGAAGAGGTCGTGGCTCCGGATCTGCTGGAGCAGGTGCTGATACGCCTTGATCGCGTCGCTGAGCAGGGCATGAAGCGAGTCCGGCCTCAGCACTACCAGATCGGCCAAGGTGCAAGCCGGCGCCGCGATGGCGGCATCGAAGGCACACATCGTGCCGTGACCGACGGTGGCGGCCCCCGGCGCGGTGCCGGCGTGGTAGCTCCAGCTCCTGGCCGAGTCGAGGGATAGGGGTTTGCCGTTCAATGCGAGGTGCGCCAGGTTCACTCCGCCGTCGACCACTGCGAGCAAGACCCCGGCACCGTTCATCCCGTTCTCGTGGAGGTCGTCGACGCAGAGGAGCTTCGCCACGTCGTGGTGGTTGCCCACCGCGGGATCCCCACCACAGGTGGGGAAGGCCTGGATCAACTCGTCCGCGAAGACGCCTTGGATACCGGGGTCGGTCGCCGCCTGCACCAAGAAGTCGCCGAGATCCTCCTCGTCGATCTCGCCGCGTACCGCGAACGTCACTCCCGTTTCTTCGCCACCACCCTCCGCGACCTCGCTGATCGGTGGACCGAAGGCACCGAAGCCGACCAGCCCGGCCGGCTGACTGACCGCGGTGATCTCGACCGGCGAATAGGCCGAATCCCAGACGAGGCTGGCGGGGAAAGGCTGCGGGGCGAACGCCATCGCCCTCGCGTCGAACGGCTCGGCGGCGGCGGCCATCTCGATCAGTGGCTGCTGGGGCGTCAATTCGACGATGAGCTTCATCCTCCTCATCTGGTCCTCCTTGGTCATGTCCGCGAGCAGCATCCAAGCTCGGTGCGCCCATCCCGATAGCTGCCATCCCGGCCATCGTGACGGACAAGACGACGAACCTCAACTCCGGGACTTTCGCACGTCGCGCTGCCAGAACCGGCCCGGTGCCGGGCGCGTCAGGAATGCGGAACGGCGGGCGACCGTTGCCGCTGAGGCAGTAGAACGGGAGTGCCCCTCGTGTGGGCACCTCGAGACCATGGCCGTCCACGAGCCCGACCCCCACACCGTCCCCGGCCGCTACTGGCACGCCCTCGACGACGGGCGGATCCAGTGCGACCTCTGCCCGCGCTTCTGCCGCCTGCGCGACGGCCAGCGCGGGATGTGCTTCGTGCGTGCGCGCCGCGGCGAGGAGATGGTGCTCACCACCTACGGGCGGTCGAGCGGCTTCTGCGTCGATCCGATCGAGAAAAAGCCGCTCCACCACTTCCTCCCCGGCACGCCGGTGCTGTCGTTCGGCACCGCCGGCTGCAACCTCGCCTGCCGCTTCTGCCAGAACTGGAGCATCTCGAAATCGCGCGAGGTCGACATCCTGGCCGACGCCGCCTCGCCCGAGGCGATCGCCGAAGCCGCGCTCGCCACCGGCTGCCGCAGCGTCGCCTTCACCTACAACGACCCGGTCGTCTTCCTCGAGTACGCGGTCGACGTCGCCGCCGCCTGCCGCGAGCGCGGCCTCCACCCCGTGGCGGTGACCGCTGGCGAGATCTGCGCCACGCCGCGGCGCGAGCTGTTCGCGGCGATGGACGCCGCCAACGTCGACCTCAAGGCGTTCACCGAGGAGTTCTACCGCAAGGTGTGCGGCGGCCACCTGGAGCCGGTGCTCGACACCCTGCGCTACCTCAAGCACGAGACCGCGGTCTGGTTCGAGATCACCACGCTCCTGATCCCGGGCGAAAACGACTCCGACGCCGAGATCGACGCGCTCTCGCGTTGGGTGGTCGAGGATCCCGGCCCGGACGTGCCGCTCCACTTCACCGCCTTCCACCCCGACTGGAAGATGCTCGACGTGCCGCCGACCCCACCCGCAACGCTCACGCGCGCGCGCCGGATCGCGCTCGCCAACGGCGTGCGCTACGCCTACACCGGCAACGTCCACGACGAGGAGGGCGGCACGACGTACTGCCACGCCTGCGGCGCCACGCTGATCGGCCGCGACTGGTACCGGCTCACTGAGTGGAACCTCGACGCGGAGGGCCGCTGCGCGCGGTGCGCCACGCCGCTCCCCGGTGTCTTCGACGCCCGCCCCGGGAGCTGGGGGCCACGGCGGCTGCCGGTCCTGATCTCCTGACTCGTTGGCCCACCGGGGCGGACCGTCCGGGCGCCAATGAGCTCGTACGGTTCGTCCGTCTTCGCGCGGCGGAGTTTGTTGTGGCGCCCCATGCGTCCACGTCAATATGCAGATTTGACCATGTTAGGACTCTGTGGCAGCGTTCGGGGACAGATCTCGCCGAGTGCGACCTCGTCTGGCCTGAATGGCCACCGATGACGCCTTACTCGGTAGATCGGGCGTTCGGCGACCGAGACCGCGCCGCCGACCTTCCAGGCGCCGAAGGGGGAGCTCCAATGCACCGACCTCGCTCCGTCATCGCGTTCATCGCAGTCCTGCTCGGGATCGGAATCGCTCTCCCCGCCCGAGCCCAGCTAGCCACCCTAGCGGCGGATCTCACTCCCGGAGCCGACGACGGAGCCTCCTTTCCCAGCAGCTTCACGTTCGTCAACGGCCGCCTGGTCTTTCTGGCCGAGGGCTCCACCTCCGGCTCCTACGAGCC
Source organism: uncultured Thermoanaerobaculia bacterium (assembly GCA_964573125.1). Taxonomy (GTDB): domain Bacteria; phylum Acidobacteriota; class Thermoanaerobaculia; order Multivoradales; family JBCCEF01; genus CAVSQV01. The sequence continues at coordinate 6,742 of CAZNIX010000038.1, read as the reverse complement.
CGACCTGTGGGTCACCGACGGGACGATCGAGAGCACCGAGATCCTCATCGCCGGTCCTCCACATATCGACTTTGGGAACCCGATCCTCATCGGCCGAGGTCCCGACCGTCTGTTCTGGAGGATGGGCCTCTCCTCCCTGTGGAGCACCGACGGCACGCCCGAAGGGACCTGGATTCTCAACCCCTATGGGTACGGCGTCGGCAGGCCCGGCGGCGATACGGCCAGCGGCGAGCTCTATCCGTTCGTGAGCGGCAGGCTCTTCTTCCCGATGACCGACCCCGGTCCCTACGGCGAGCAGACCGCGAGCCTGTGGACGAGCGACGGCACGCCCGCGGAAACCCATCCGGTCGCGATCGATCTCCCCGGCGCCGAGATCCTCGGCATCGGGACGTTCCAGGCAGTCGGCAACCGGGTGCTGTTCCATGCCGCCTACCGCATCGGCGCGGTCACCCGCACGGGTCTCTTCCGCACCGACGGCACCCCCGGCGGAACGACCCTGGTCCGGGAGTGGCCGGACTACCCCGACTGGTGCGCCGACTGGCGGTGGACGGTCGACCTCGGCAACCAAGTCCTCTTCTTCGGCGGCCATTGCTCCGACGAGGAGCTGTGGGCCACCGACGGCACGGCCGCGGGAACCATCCCGTTGACTCGCTTCGCCAAGCCACACCCGTTCCGGGGCGAGGACGCCTGGCTCCAACGGCTCGCCGGGCACGCGTACTTCGTCGCCGACGGCGGCGAGGGACTCGAGCTGTGGTCGACCGACGGCACCGCGGCCGGCACGCGGCGCGCCACCGACCTCGCCGCGCCGTCCCCCTTCAGCGGCTGGTCGACCCGGAACCAGGTGACCGCGCTCGGCAACCTCGTCTACTTCGTCGCTCGGGAACCGGACGGCAAGTTCTACCTCTGGTCGACCAACGGCAGCCCTGCGTCGACGCGCAAGGTGGTGGCGATCGAAGGCGGCTCGACATTCGTCGGGGAGGAGAACTTCCGAATCGCCCGCGTCGGCAACCGCGTGTTCTTCCCCTCCCGTCCCGGCGGCAACTCCGAGCTGTGGTCGACCGACGGCACCGCGGCCGGCTCGTCGCCGGTGGCGGTGCCCCGCTGCTCGAGCGAGCTCGTGTGGTCGCCCGGCGTCCCCGGCGACGAGAACGCCGCCTTCGCTGTCGGGTGCCCGCCCGGCCTTGGCCCGGAGCTGTTCCGGATCGTGCCGAACACCCTGAGCGTGACCCGCTGGACCGACCTCCGTGTCCCCACGCAAGGTCCGATCGTGCCGCTGGCCTACCACCGCTCGGCGCTCCTCTTCAGCGTCGCCGTCACCCCGCACTTCAGGGAGCTGTGGGTGACCGAGGGACCCCCGGCCAGCACGCGGCGGTTCCTCGACCGGATCTGGGCGCACAGCTCGTCCCCGGTCGAGCTGACGGCGCTCGGCGACGACCTCTACTTCCGTCTCGACGGTGAAGGGCAGGATCGCCTGTGGCGCAGCCGGGGCGACGAGGCGAGCACGGTCGCGGTCGCCGGTCCCGGCGACGGCTGCCCGCTCCAGCAGCCCAGGCTCAATGATCCCGGCAGCCCGCTCGCCGCGGCCGGCGGGTACCTGTTCTTCGCCTGCGAGGACTCCGAGCAGCGGCAGCTCTGGCGTACGGACGGAACGCCGTCGGGAACGATCCCGCTGCTCTCTTTTGAGGCGGCTCCGCTCGCGGAGATTGTCGCGGCCGGAGCGCGCGTCTACGCCGTGGCCAGAGGACACGATCGAACCGCGGTCGGAACGATCTGGGTGAGCGACGGCACGCCGGCGGGTACGTCGCAACTGCTGACGACGGCGTTCGGCGCCCCGAGGCCGGTCTTCGGCAGGTCCCTCGCGGCCGTGGGTGACCGGATCGTTTTTCGCGACGGCCACAGCCACTGGATCAGCGACGGCACGGCGGCCGGCACCCTGCCGCTGACCTCCCCGGACAACGAGAACGCGTTCCACGGGGATGCTCCGATCGAGCTCGCCGTCTTCGGGGGAGCGCGGTATTTCCTCGCCTACGCGTCGGCCCAGGACGTCGAGCTGTGGCGCACCGACGCCACCGTGCCCGGCACCCAGCGCGCCCTCCGGCTCGCCGACCTCGGCGTCGCGACCGCGCTCGATCTGCGATCGCTCGGCGACGAGCTGGTGTTCCTCGGCTGGCCGGTGGACTCGACTCATCCTTCTGACCGCCTGCCGTATCTCTACCGCACCGATGGCACGCCGGCCGGAACCGTCCGGGTGAGCGAGACGCCCGTCTGGTACGACTGGCACGATTTCTTATACTCCGACACCACGCGCTCGGCGGTGCTCGACGGCGAGATCTACTTCGCTGGCGAGGATAGCGAGCACGGCGTCGAGCTCTGGAAGAGCGACGGCAGCGAGGCCGGCACGCTGCGGGTCCGCGACGTCGCGCCCGACGCCGCGCCGTCGCATCCGCGCTGGTTCTTCGCCGCCGAGGGCCGGGTCTTCTTCTCGGCGTGGACGCCCCACCTCGGCGTCGAGCTGTGGGTGACCGACGGCACGCCGGACGGCACGCGCCTGATCCACGACATCGCTCCCGGGCCACGCTCCTCGGAGGTCGGCCGGTTCGCCGTCGCGGGTTCGCGGCTGTTCTTCGTCGCCGACGACGCCCACCACGGCCATGAGCTGTGGAGCCTGCCGCTCGACGACGCCGGTTGCCTCCCCTCCGACCGCGCCCTGTGTCTGAACGCGGGCCGCTTCCGGGTCGAGGCCGACTGGGAGGACTTCCAGGGCGGGCGCGGCCGCGGCACGGCCGTGCCGCTGACCGCCGACACCGGCTACTTCTGGTTCTTCCGGAACTCGAACGTCGAGGCCGTCCTCAAGGTCCTCGACGGCCGGCCGCTCAACGGTCACTTCTGGGTCTTCTACGGGGCGCTCTCCAACGTCCCGTACGCACTGACGGTCACCGACGCCGAGTCCGGCGTCTCACGCCGCTACCTCAACCCCGCCGGACGCTTCGCCAGCCGCGGCGACACCGAGGCCTTCGGGCCGCGAGGGTCCTCGCTCGAGAGCTCCTCGGCGCCACTTCTCGAGCCGGCCACGGCCCTGTCGATCTCGCGCCTCCGTCGAGCCGTCGCCAACTCCGCCGCCGGCTCCTGTGAGCCCTCCGCGACCCGCCTATGTCTCCAGGGCGAACGCTTCGCCGTTGAGGCGACCTGGCGGGACTTCCAGGGGAACACCGGCGTGGGGACCGCGGTGAGGCTGACCCCGGACACCGGCTACTTCTGGTTCTTCCGCGAGACCAACGTCGAGGTGGTGCTCAAGGTGCTCGACGGACGGCCACTCAACGGCCACTTCTGGGTCTTCTACGGCGCGCTCTCCAACGTCGAGTACACGCTGACCGTCACCGACACGGAGACCGGCACGGAGGTGAGCTACCCCAACCCCTCCGGCCGCTTCGGCAGCGTGGGTGATACCCTGGCCTTCTAACCGCTGTGCTCGCCAGCCGGCTCGCGACCGCGGTCCGGTTCTCCTGAGCCGCCGAGCCCTCCGCGGCCGCGGCTGGCGGGAGTCCTCCCCCGCCCGCGTATCTCTTCGATCGTAGGACGCCCTCTGCCTCGGAGCGGCCCGACGGGCCGCACTCGCATCCATCGACGATCGAAAAAGGCCGCGCGGGTCCCCCGCGCCGGCCGCCAGGAGGACTCTGCCCATGGACCGTTCCGTTTTCCGTCTCCGCGCGCCGCACGCGGCGCTCCTCGTCCTGCTCGCGGCGCTCGCCTTCGTCGGCGGCGCCGGCGACGCCGAGGCGATCCCGCAGTGCGGCAACAACCAGTGCGAGGCGCCGTTCGAGAACATCAACACCTGCGCCGAGGACTGCGGCGGCTTCTGCGGCGACAACGTCTGCTCCGTCACGATCGGCGAGAACTGCGCCACCTGCCCCGGCGACTGCGGCAACTCGTGCGTCACGCTCGAGATCTCCTCGGAGCTCAAGAAGCCGTTCTGCGACGGCGACGACGACAACGACTGCCTCGACAACTTCGAAGAGCAGGACCTCGCGTGGCTGTTCTCGCCGCACTACTTCTACGACGAGGACGAGGGGTGCTCGGGCGCCTGGTACACCCAGGGCGGCGCGCAGACCCACCACTTCGGCCGCCGCGACTTCTACCAGGTGCGGCCCGAGGGCGCGCCCCAGCAATGGCAGGCCGACGGCGCGATCAAGGAGGTGGACATCACCTACTTCCTGCTCCACCCCCACGACTGCCGGTGGGACGCCGGGTTCGCCGGCCACCAGGGCGACTCCGAGAGCGTCGTCTTCCACCTCGTGAGCAACGACCTCCGGCGCTGGACCCTGACCGGCGCCGACTTCCGGCACCACGGCTACTCGCAGGCGTTCTCGGGCGGCTACCTCAAGCAGCGCGCGAACGAGATCGCCACCGTCTACCCGAGCGTCGCCGCCGACCAGAACAGCCACGGCTCGTGGCCGGGCCGCGTGGGGTGGGACACCGATTGCGCCGGCTCGGAGGACGATCTCTGCCTCGGCACCTGCGACTGCTTCCGCGGCACCATGCAGAGCGCCAAGGCGAGCAACTTCCGCGAGTTCCCCCCCACCGTCCGCAACGTCGGCGGCCCGCCGCCCGAGAAGTGGCGGCCGCAGGTGGTGTCGGTGAACGGCAACGAGGCGTTCTCGATCTTCGACGTCGGCCACGGCTTCAACGTCGAGTTCTGGACGCCGCGCACCGACGCCTTCAAGACCTTCTGCGGCTGGGAGTGCTCGCAGCGGACCTCCGGCGGCGACTGCCTGCAGGACGTCCACGGCAGGCGGAACTGCACCCCGGGCGGGCTCGCCGAGAAGGTCGACGCCAGCCCCTTCACGCCGCCGCAGGGTCCCGTGCTCCTGCCGGTGGACCCGAAGTACGACCCCGTGATCGCGGGCTGGCTGCAGCAGGAGGTCGGGAGCCTGGTGCTCGCGCTCTCCTACCTGCCGACGGTCGAGATCGAGTACTGGCTCGGCCTGCTGCGCGACGAGATCGACCCGATCGGCGTGGTCGCGCCGCAGGTCGCCGGGCGTCCGCTCGACCGCCAGCACCAGACCCTGACCTGGATCCTCCAGAGCCAGCCCGAGAAGTACGAGGCGGCGCTGGCGCCGGGGCTGCTGCCGGCCGACGGGCTGACCCGCGAGGAGATCGACCACGCCGCCCGCGAGTTCCTCACCGGGCTGGTCGACCGGCTCCGGCAGGCGACCGAGCAGTAGGCTAGAAAAACGCTTCGCCCCGGGCCGCCTTCTCGACCAGGAGCGGCGCCGGGGCGAGGCGTTCGCCGTGGCGCTCGGCGTAGGCCGCAAGGCGCGCGACGACGTGATCGAGGCCGACGCGGTCGGCGTGGCGGAGGAGGCCGCCGCGGAAGGCCGGGAAGCCGAACCCGAAGACGACGCCGAGGTCGATGTCGACCGGGTTCTCGATCACGCCGTCGGCGATCGACCGCGCGGTTTCGTTGAGCATCGCGAGCCACAGCCGCTCCGCGATCTCGTCGTCGGCGATCTCCGCCGGCTCCCAGCCGATCAGCTCGTAGACCGCGTCGTCGACCTGCTTGCGCTCGCCGTCGTAGCGGTAGAAGCCGCGGCCGCCCTTGCGCCCGGTGCGGCCGTCGGCGGCGAGGGCGGCGAGGACCGGCGGCGGCGCCATGCGGGCGCCGAACGCCTCGGCCATGACCCGGCCGGCATGGCCGGCGACGTCGAGGCCGACCTCGTCGAGCAGCGCGAGCGGACCGACCGGCCAGCCCCACTGCCGCGCCGCGCGGTCGATCTGCTCGATCGCCGCGCCCCCGGCGAGCAGCCAGGCCGCCTCGTTGACGAACGGCCCGAGCACCCGGCTGGTGAAGAAGCCCGGGCCGTCGCCGACCACGATCACGGTCTTGCCCATCCGCCGGCCGACCTCGACCGCGGTCGCGACCGCCTCCTCCGAGCTGCCGGGGTGGCGGATCACCTCGACCAGCGGCATCTTGTGCACCGGGCTGAAGAAGTGCATGCCGACCACGCGCTCGGGGTTGCGCGCGGCGGCGGCGATGCGCGCGATCGGGATGGTCGAGGTGTTGGAGGCGAAGATCGCCTCGGGGGGCGCGACCTCCTCGGTCTCGCGCAGCACCCGGTGCTTGACCGCGAGATCCTCGAACACCGCCTCGATGACGAAGTCCGTGCGGGCGAGCGGTGCGTAGTCGGCGGTGCCGTGGAGGCGCGCCAGCGCCAGCTCGGCCTCCGGCCGGCGCAGCCGGCGCTTCTCGACCAACTCCCGGAACAGCCCGGCGGCGGTGCCGAGCCCGCGGCCGACCGCCTCGAGGTCGCGGTCCTTCATCGCCACCAGGAAGCCCTCGCGCGCGAGCACCTGGGCGATGCCGGCGCCCATGAAGCCCGCGCCGAGCACGCCGATCCGCTCGCCGCGCGGCGCGAGCGGCCGGCCGCTCCGGCCGAGCGCGGCGGCCCGGGCCTCGACGTCGTTCTTCATGAAGAAGATCGACATCAGGTTCTTGGCGGCGTCCGAGAGCGCCAGCTCGGTGAACGCGCCGGCCTCGAGGTCGAGAGCGCGCGCGAGCGGCAGGCGGATGCCGTCGCGTACGACCTCGACCGCGACCAGCGGCGCCGGGTAGTGACCGCCGGTCTTGTCGATCACGCCGGCGCGCGCGCGGTCGAACACGAGCCGGCCGCCGAGGCCGGCGCGCGCGATCAGGTCGCCGGCGCGCGAGGCGACCGGCCGCTTGCCGGGCCGCCGGGCGCGCCGA
>CAZNIX010000037.1:0-19200 GCA_964573125.1 uncultured Thermoanaerobaculia bacterium | reverse complement strand
CACGCGGCCGCGTGCGAACGGCCCCGCCCGCCCGCGCGGGCCGATGCCTCTCCCTCGCCTCGACCGCCGCGCTGTTCCCGCTGCTCGCGCTCACGGCGCCGCCGGCGGCCGCCCAGTCCGGTCTCGCGGTCGAGCCGCGCGACCCGGCGCGGCCGGCGCGGGCGGCGATCTTTCGCGCCCCCGGCTTCCCGACCGTCGACGCCCCGGCGATCCCCGACGCCGTGCTCGCCGCGGCGCTCGCCGGGCTGCCGGTCGATGCGCTGCGCTCGGTCGCGGAGTTGAACGAGAAGCTCGGCGTCGACCGCCACGACGTGCTCGTCCTCCCCCACGGCAGCGCCTTCCCGCTCGCGGCGTGGGCGCGGATCCGGGAGTTCGTCGCCGCCGGCGGCGGGCTGGTCGTCCTCGGCGGCGCGCCGTTCGACCAGCCGGTGCGCGAGGAGGAGGGCCGCTGGGTGCTCGGCCACCGCCAGCCGACGTTCGCGCGCGAGTTCCAGATCGGCCCGGCGGAGGCCTGGTCGCGCGCGCGCGACGGCGGCGCGGTCGAAGGCCCGCTGGTCACCGCGCCGGTCGCGGAGTCCGAGTGGACCGTCGCGCCGCCCGAGGCCGCGACCGTCTGGGAGCTGACCGTGCGCCTCGCGACGCGCAAGGACCTCCCCGACGAGCACGGCTCGGAGGGTTACCGCGAGGCGGTGCTGCGGCCGCTGGTCCACGTCGTCGACGGCCGCGGGCTGCCGCGCGCCTGCCCGCTGCTCGAGATCGACCGCCTGCGCGGCGACGGCGCCGGCGGCCGCTGGCTGCTCGCGCCCTCCGACGCGGCGCTGCCGGCCGAGACGATCCGCGCCCTCGTCGAGCGCGCGCTCGAGGGCGCCGCCCAGCTCGACGCCCGGCCGGTGCACGCGAGCGTCGAGGCGGGCGAGACGCCACTCGTGCGCGTCGTCCAGCGCCGGCCGTGGGTGCGCGCCGGCGAGGCGGTGCCCGCGCGCGCCGAGGTCGTGGTCACCGGCCCGGACGGCGCCGAGGTCTACCGCGCCGAGGTCGCGCTCGAAGGCCAGCCGCAGTCGCGGCACGGGGTAGCCGAGATCCGCACCGCTTCCCCGCTCGCCCCCGGCCTCTACCGCGTCGACGTCGCCACCCCGGACGCCCCCTGGCGGCCGCGCGCCGCCTCGACCGGCTTCTGGGTGCGCGACCAGGCGCTGCTCGCCTCGGCGCCGCCGGTGACCGTCTCGCGCGACTGGCTGCGGCGCGGCGGCGCGGTCTTCCCGGTCGTCGGCACCACCTACATGGCCTCCGACGTCCACCGCAAGTTCCTGTTCGAGCCCGACCCGCTGGTGTGGGACCGCGACTTTGCGCGGATGGCGGCGCTCGGGATCAACTTCGTGCGCACCGGCTTGTGGACCGCCTGGGACCGCGCGATGCTCGACCCGGGCGCGGTCGACGAGGGGTTTCTGCGCGCGCTCGACGCCTACGTGCAGAGCGCCGCCCGCCACGGCATCGTCGTCAACTACACGTTCTTCGCGTTCCTGCCGCCGGCGTTCGGCGCCGCCAACCCCTACCTCGACCCGCGCGCCTACGACGGGCAGCGCGAGCTGCTGACGCTGGTCGCCCGGCGCTACCGCGGGGTCGGCTGGGTGCATTGGGACCTGATCAACGAGCCCTCCTACGCGCCGCCCGAGGGGCTGTGGTCGAACCGGCCGATCTACGACCCGCACGAGCGGAGCGCCTGGGAGGCCTGGGTGCGCGCGCGCCACGGCGGTGACGAGGCGGTGCTGCGCGACCGCTGGCGCGACCCTTCCGGCGACGTCTGGGAGCTGCCGAGGATCGACGACCTCCATTACGCCGCGATCCGCGAGCACCGCCGGCCGCGCAAGGCCGGCGATTTCGTGCGCTTCACCAACGACGTGGTCACCGCCTGGGCGGCGACCCTGCGCAAGATCCTGCGCGACGCCGGCGGCGAGGTGCTGGTCACGCTCGGCCAGGACGAGGGCGGCACCGGCACCCGGCCGGCGCAGCAGCTCCACGCCGAGGCGGTCGACTACACCGGCATCCACCCCTGGTGGCGCAACGACGACGTCCTCGCCGACGGCGTGCTGACCAAGGTGCCGGAGAAGCCGAACCTCTTCCAGGAGACCGGCCTGATGCGCCTCGAGGACCTCGACGGCCGGCCCTGCCGCTCGTTCGAGACCGCGGCCGCGACCCTCGAGCGCAAGTACGCGTACGCGTTCGCCTCGCGCGGCGCCGGCGTGATCGAGTGGGCGTGGAACATCAACCCCTACCAGCCGATCGACAACGAGTCGGTGATCGGCTTCTTCCGCCCCGACGGCACGGCCAAGACCGAGCTGCGCGTGGTGCCCGAGTTCGCGGCGTTCTTCGCCGCCGCCGCGCCCTGGCTCGACGATTTCGAGCGCGACGAGGTAATCGCGGTGATCCCGCACTCGCGCCTCTTCATGGGGCGGCCGGGCGGAGTCGAGGGGTTCAAGCGGCTGGTGCGGGTCGCGGCGGAGCGCTGGGGGGTGGTGCCGCTCGGGCTCTCCGAGCTGCGGCTGACGCCGGAACGGCTGGCCGGGGCGAAGCTGATCGTCGTCCCCTCGCCGCTGGTGCTCGAGCGCTCGGCGGCGGATGCGCTGGCGGCGGCAGCCCGCGCCGGCACCAAGATCCTGGTGACCGGGGTGGTCACCGGCGATCCCTACGGCGCGACGACGCCGGCGCTCGCCGAGCTGGGGATCGCCGACCCCGGTCGCCCGGTCGAGCTGCGCGAGCGCACCGGCGCGGCCGGCGGCGGCGGCGCCTGGGCGACCTTCGACCAGGACGCCCGGGAGCTGCTGCGCCGGAGCGAGGCGCCGGCGCTCGACAGGCTGGACGGCGCCGGCGGCACCGGCCCGAACGGCAACGTCTGGCACGAGCCGCTGCCGCTCGAGTTCGCGCGCGAGGAGGAGCCGCTCGCGGTGCTGCTCGGCGCCGCGCTCGAAGCAGCCGGCGTCGAGACGCACCCCTCCGAGGAGCGGGTGGCGGCGCGCCTCCTCCACTCCCCACGGGCGATCCTCGCCGTGGTCGTCAACGAGGGCGCCGAGAACGCCCGCCGGCGGCTGACCGTCGAGGGCCGCGCGGTCGAGATCCCGGTGACCGCCGGCCGCTCGCGGCTGGTGCTGTTCGAGCGCGGGACGGGGCGGGTGATCGCGGCGACGGCGGGCGAACCACCGACGGCGGCCGCTGTACCCTGATCCGAACCGCCCACGGTCACTCCAGCGCCGCGGCGAACCGGAAGGGCCGCGACAGCACCGCGGTAGCATCCCGCCGGTCTGCCTCGACCGGTCTCCGGTGCACACGCCGCCGTCCACCCGACACTTGTCCCCGGCGCCCCTCCGCGTCCCGACTGCCGACGCTGCTGAATGCACGGTCTCCGCCGCCGTCTCCTGCTCCCGGCGTCGATCGTCGGTGGTGCTGATCTTCCGGTACTGGCGGCGGTAGAGGATGCTCAGGATCGCAGCTCGACGAACCCCGCTGCGCTGAAGTCGCCATCGAAGGCCAGGGCCTCACGGATACGCATGGAGCGCATGAGGGCGAAGCCCGTGGCGTCCACGAAGGAGTACTCCCGCTCGTCGTGCTGCCGCAGCCAGCGGAGTGCTTCCGCCTCGTGCCCCGCCTCGACGCGGACGATCTGGAGGCGCGGCGACCGCTCGATCGAATCGAGGAACCCCACGGCGCCACCGTGTCCTACTTTCCGGCGCAGGTAGGTCCACGTCTCGCCGCGCACGTGGTTCGAGGTCACCAACCCGCTGTCCGCGTGGTGGCGGTAGAGCCCCTTGGCGTCGGCGTGGTGAGGGTCGCGCCTGTTCCGCAGAGCGACCCAGAAGGACGTGTCGACATAGATCATCGGTAGACCACGCCGTCCACCGCCTCGGGCTCGTAGTCGTCCACCCCGGCCATCTGCCAGAGGGGATCGGCCTCGGGCGGCGGTAGCGGCTTCACCCGTTCGCGCACGTACCGGCGGATCAGGGCCGCCTTCGATGTCCCTTCGGCACCGGCCTTGCGGGCGAGGGCGGCGTCCAACTCTTCCTCGATCATCAACTGGAGACGCTTCATGCGAGTAGCTTACACCATTCCCCCGATGTATGTGTAGACCGAGGGACGAAGCCTTCACGAGAGGCTCCCGCAAGGACCTCGGGGTGCCCAAGGGCCCGTGGAGCGGCCCGTCAGAGTTGCCGGAGGCCGTGTTGAACGCCGCGCAGCACCCGTCCTCCTACGACCGACGCGGCGGCCGCTCGATGACGCCGCCGTCCTGGAGAGTGCGCCGCGACCCCTGCGCTCTGCGGCTGCGGCGCCCGGGCGCTTGCGCCGGCGCCGAACCTCCCGGGAGGCCCTCGACCGCCGCTTGTTCGACCAGGCCGTTCTGCACCGCGTAGAAGATCAGCTCCGCGGTGCTGCGGAGGTTCATCTTCGCGAGGATCCGCGACCGATACGTCCGCACCGTCTTGGCGCTGAGGTCGAGCTCCTGCGCGACGTCGTTGACCTGGACGCCGGCTCCCAGGCGCCGGAAGACCTCGTACTCACGGTTCGACAGCGCCTCGTGAGGGGCGAGCGCCGTCCCTTCGCCGAGGCTGACGGCCAACTCCTGCGCCAGGGTGGGCGTCACGTACTTCCGGCCGCTGTGGACCTGGCGAATGGCGTCCGCCAGCGCGGTCGGCGAGTGGTTCTTGGTCAGGTACCCGTCCGCCCCCGCCTTCAACACGCGGCGCGCGTAATGGCGCTCGGGATGAATGCTCAGCACGAGGATCCGCGGGCTGCGGCCGGTGGAACGTAGGGCTCGAATGAGGTCGACCACTCCCATGCCCGGCATGGAGACGTCCAGGAGCAACACGTCGACGGCGGTGGTTCGGCAGACCTCGAGCGTGCTGTGGGCGTCGTCCGCCTCCCCGACCAGGACCATGTCCCGGTTCTGGGAGACGAGGTACTTGAGGCCGTCCCGGACCACGGGGTGGTCGTCGGCGATGACCAGGCGGACGGTCACTCGTGGGCTCCGTCGGGTTCCACCGGGACGCGGAGACGGACCGCCGTCCCGCGCGGCATCGCGGGTAGGATGTCGACCTCGGCGCCGATCGCTCGGGCGCGCTCTCGCATGCCGAGCACGCCGAGCGAGTTCGGCCCGCCGGCAGTCCCCTCGGCGATCCCGACACCGTCGTCGACGACTTCCAGGACCAGAGCGCCCCCCGACACCAGGCAGCGGATGTCGACCGTTTCGGCGTGGGCGTGCCGCGCGACGTTGGTCAGCGACTCCTGCAGGATGCGGAAGACGGTCGTGTCGCGGTCGGGGTCGGGGGGGAGAGGTGGAAGTCGCAGGTCGAGGCGGCAGCGCGCGCCGTTCCACTGCTCGAACTCCTGCGCCTGCCACTCGATCGCGGCCTCCAGGCCGAAGTCGTCGAGGATGGCCGGCCGCAGTTGCGCGGAGAGATGCTGCACCGTCGTCGACATCTCCTCGACCAGCGCGACCATCCCCGTCGTCCGCCGGGTCCGGAGCCGGCGCGGGAGCCGCTCCACGAGCCACATGAGGTCCATGTTCAGGCGGGTGAGGGCCTGACCCAGCTCGTCGTGCAGCTCCCGGGCGATGGCCGAGCGCTCCTGCTCGCGGACGTCGATCAGACCCGCCGCCAGGTGCTGGAGCCGCTCGTGCGACTCACGCAGCATCGCCTGGCTCCTCCGCAGCTCCGTTCGATCGCGATGGATGGCGATATAGCCGGAGGCGTGGCCTTCCGGGCTCTCGACGACCGAAGCCACGATGTCCGTCCAGATCACGGAGCCGTCCTTCCGCCGCCGCTGGACCTGGCCCTGCCATTCGCCCTGGCTGGAGAGCTCGGCCAGCTCGTCCTTCCAGTCGCTCAGCGCCCGTTCGCCCTCGGGGAGGATCAGTCGTTCGATCGGACGGCCCATCGCCTCCTCGGCCGTGTAGCCGAACAGCGCCTGGGCGCCGTTGTTCCAGTAGGTGACCGCGTGCCCCGCATCGATGCCCACGATGGACTCGCGGACGCTGTCGAGCAGGAGCGACTGGAAGCGAAGGCGCCGTTGGTCGTCGCGCTGGCGGGTCCGATCCTCGACGACGCTCAGCAGCAGCTCGCCGTCCCGGTACTGCAGGCCCCTGAACTTGACCAGGTCGGTGGCGCGGTCGAGCAGGTAGATGTAGCCGTCGGCGTCCGCGTAGCCGATGTCTCCGGTGCGGAGCCAGCCGTCTTCGTCGAGCACCCGCCGCGTCGCCTCGGGGTTGTTCAGGTAGCCCTTCATGACCTGCGGACCGCGGACCCGGATCTCACCCAGCTCTCCGATCGGCACGTCGCGCTGGGTCGCCACGTCGACGACGCGACACTCGGTACCGGGCACCGGCGGGCCGGCGGAGCTCAGCCGCACGGCGTCGCGCGGGGTCCAGTGGGTCGTCGGGCTCGTCTCCGTCAGGCCGTACGCCTGCTTGACCACACAGCCCAGGCGGCGGGCGCAGGCACGTGCCCTCTCCTCCGGCAACGGAGCCGCCGCCGACATGATGTAGCGGAGGCTCCCGAGGTCGTATCGTTCGACCACGGGATGCAGCGCCAGGGTGCGGATGATCGGCGGCACCACGAAGGCGGTCGTCACGGAATGGTCCTGCGCGGCTCCGAGGAACTCTTCGACGTCGAAGCGCGGGAGGACGACGAGCGTGGCGCCCGCGTGCAGCGACAGGTTCAAGACGACGTTGAACCCGTAGATGTGGTGGAAGGGCACGACGCCGATCACCACCTCTTCCGCGGTCATCCGCTCCACCGCCTGCATCTGGACGAGGTTGGCGACCAGGTTGAAGTGGGTCAGCATCACGCCCTTGGGCAGGCCGGTGGTGGAGCCGGAGTAGAGCAGCGCGGCGACGTCCTCCCGGGGATCGACCTCGACCGGATCGAGGGATCGACCGCTCTCCGACAAGGAGGTGAAGGGCTCCGCGCCGCGCGCCTCACCGAAGACGAACACGTCGCGTACCGCCGCGCTGCGTGCGGCGTCGATCGCCTTGGCGGCGAACCGCGGTCCCGCGACGAGCGCTCGGGCTCCCGAGTCGCGGAGCTGGTGGGCGAGCTCGATGGCGTTGTAGAGGGGATTGATGGTGGTGACGATGCCGCCGGCGAGGCCGGCGCCGAAGGCGGCGACCGCGTATTCGGGGAGGTTCGGGCTCCAGATGGCGAGCACGTCGCCGTTGCCGAAGCCGCGCGCGGCCAGCCCGGCCGCCGTGCGCGCCGCCGCCTCCGCCAGCTCGCCATAGGTGATCACTCGGCCCGTCGGCCCGTCGATCACGGCGGGCTTGTCCGGAACGACCGCCGCTCGACGGAGCACGAACTCCGGCAGCGAAACGAGCGGCACGTGCGGAGACGACGGGGCGTTGTGCTCGGCCATTCGAGTGGACTTCAGGAACTCCTGGGCTTCGCCGCGGGCTCTCGGTTTCTCAGTCTATCGGCGCGTCCTGGAACCGTCTATAGGCAAAATGCCGGCACGGGTTCGGCCGATTCCGCACTCCGTTTTTTCCCACCCTGCGACTTGTGCCGGCATTGGCGGGTCGAATAGCTTCCGTTCCACCCGCGCCAACTGCCGGAGCCGTCGGGTCTCGAATCTGGAGGTCGCCGCGATGACACGACTCCGCCATCCAGTCGCCGTCCTGCGTCAGCCCCGATAGCGCGCACGGAGGGTGGGGGGTATGTCCAAAGGGGCCGCTGCAGCCGGCCGAGGTTTCGCGCCGCCGGCGGTGTCCAGGGAGCGGCGCCCGGACGGGTCCGTGATCCTGCGCTCGCCGCAGCCGCTCCGGGAGTATCCGACCAACCTGGGCTGCCTCCTGTTTCACTGGGCGGCGACGATCCCGGAGCGGGTCTTCCTGGCGGAGCGGGACGCGCACGGCGGTTGGCGCACGCTTTCGTACGCCGAAGCGGCCCGCGCCGCCTCGTCCGTCGCGCAGGCTCTGATCGACCGCGGCCTCGACCAGTCCCGCGTGGTCATGGTCCTGTCCGGCAACGGCGTGGACCACGCGCTGATGATGCTCGGCGCCTTGCTGGCCGGAGTGCCGATCTGTCCCGTATCGCCCGCCTACTCCCTCCTCAGCGCCGACTACGGACGCCTCGAGCACATCTACCGGCTGATCGAGCCCGCGCTCCTCTACGTCGCCTCCTTCGAGGAGTTCCGGCCGGCTCTGCAGGCGATCGGCCCGGCGGGCGCCGAGCTGGTGTGCTCGTCGGGGCTGCCCCGAGGCGTCGCGGGCACGCCGTTCTCCGAGCTGCTGGCCACGGTCCGCACGCCCGAGGTCCGACGCCGCGCGGAGTCCGTGTCTCCCGATCACGTCGCCAAGATCCTGTTCACGTCGGGATCCACGGCCCTACCCAAGGGGGTCGTCAACACCTACGGAATGCTCTCGTCGAACCAGCAGATGCTCAGGCAGTGCTGGCGGTTCCTGGAGCATACGCCGCCGGTGCTGCTGGACTGGCTGCCCTGGAACCATACGTTCGGTGGCAACCACAACTTCAACATGGTCTTGAGAAACGGCGGGACGCTGTACGTGGACGACGGCCGGCCCACGGCAGCGCTCATCGAGCGCACGGTCGCGAACCTCCGCGAGGTCTCGCCCAACATGTACTTCAGCGTGCCGGCCGGCTACGCCATGCTCCTGCCCTACCTCGAGAAGGACGACGAGCTGGCGCGCTCCTTCCTGCGCGAGCTCAGGCTCGTCTTCTACGCCGCCGCCGCGCTGTCGCAGGACATCTGGGACCGGCTGGCTCGGCTGTCGATCGCCCATCTCGGCAGGCGCGTCCCGCTGACGTCGGGCTGGGGTTGCACCGAGACCGCCCCGCTCGCCACCACCGCCCACTTCCCGGTGGACCGCGCGGACGTGATCGGCCTGCCGGTCCCCGGGGTCGAGGTCAAGCTTGCTCCCGTGGCCGCTAAGCTGGAGCTGCGGGTCCGCGGCCCCAACGTGACGCCCGGCTACCACAAGGCGCCGGACCTCACTCGCGAGGCCTTCGACGGCGAAGGCTTCTACCGCACCGGCGATGCCGGCAGGCTCCTCGATCCACAGGCACCGGAGAAGGGACTCGTATTCGACGGCCGGCTGGCGGAGAACTTCAAGCTCGGCACCGGCACCTGGGTGCAGGTGGGAGTCCTGAGAACGGCCGTCCTGGCCGCCTGCGCCCCCGTCCTCCAGGACCTCGTGGTTTGTGGCGAGGACCGCGACCAGGTCGGCATCCTGGCGTGGCCGAGCGTGAGCGCCTGCCGCGATCTGATCGGAGGGGGCGTTGCCGCCGATCCGGTCTGCCTCGCCCGCGCCCCGGAGGTGCTCGAGGTCGTCCGGCGGGGCATCGAAGCGCACAACCGAACCCATCCGGGCGCCTCCACGCGGATCGCGCGCGTCCACCTGATGGCGGAGCCAGCCTCGATCGACGCCAACGAGATCACCGACAAGGGGTACATCAACCAGCGTGCCGTGCTGGAACGGCGGGTGGACCTCGTCCGCAGGCTCTTCGCCGATCCACCCGGTCCCGACGTGATCGGGTGCTGAAGTCCGCCGCTCCGAGACGTCGTGAGCAGGCAGGGGACTCCCCGACGTGGGCTGCGCGCGGGACCCTCTGTAGTCGGAATGCCTACAGAGCCCCGGCCCGGTTTCCACCTGTTCCCTTCCCACGCTGAGACTTGTGCCGGGAGTGCGGCCCCAAATAGCCTGAGCGTGCAGCTTCCCACTGCTGGCATTCGCCGGCCTCTTTCGCCGGGAGAGGAGAGGAGAGACCATGCGCGAAGTCCGTTCGTTCCGATCCGCGGCGTTGCTGGCGCGCTGCGGCAGTCTGGTGCTCGCGGTCGCCTGCATGTCCACGCCCGCCCACGCGCAGGAACCCGACGAACAGCAGGGTCCCGACGAACAGCAGCACGCCCGGCAGGACGACGAGCAACAGCGCGACCCGCAGGACGAAGCCGCGGTCGAGGAGAAGGACGGCGTCGTCACGGCGACCGAGGAGATCGTCGTCACCGCGCGGCGCCGCGAGGAAAGACTACAGGACACGCCCGTCGCGATCTCGCCTTTCAGCGCCGAGACGCTCGAGGTTCGCCAAGTCCAGCAGACCCAGGATCTCGAGCGGATCACGCCCAGCCTCCAGTTCAAGCCGGCCGGGCAGCTCTCGGGCAACACCGCGGCCAGCGTCGTGGTCATCCGCGGCGTCGGCCAGCTCGATCCGACGGCGGCGGTCGATCCGGGCGTCGGCATCTACATCGACGAGGTCTACGTCGGGCGCGCGGTGGGCGGCCTGATCGACTTCGGCGACGTCGACGGCGTCGAGATCCTCCGCGGGCCGCAGGGCACCCTCTTCGGCCGCAACACGATCGGCGGTGGGATCCTGGTGCGGACCCGCGCACCCGAGTTCGGCACGTTCGGCGGCAAGGTGCGCGTGCGCACCGGGGAGGACAGCCTCAAGGACGGATTCGTCGCCATCAACCTGCCGCTCGGCGACGCGGCCGCAGCGCGGTTCTCGGGCGGCTTCCGCCAGCGGGACGGCTACGTCACACGCGCGTTCGACGGTGGCGATCTCGGCAACGACGACAGCTACAGCGTCAACGGCAGCTTCAACTGGACGCCGTCGTCGAAGTCCCTGATCTTCGTCCGCGCCGACTACACCGAGCGCGACGAGAACGGCGCGCCCTTCGTCTTCGCGGGCATCAACGAGAACGCACCGGTTCCGGCGATCGTCAGCGTGGCCGCCGGCTGCCCCGGCGCCACCATCCCCTTCCTGCCCCCCGGCGACCCGCGCTTCGGGCCGCCCAACGTGCCGCTGATCGACGACCCCCGCTGCGCCAACGACTTCCAGGCGCTGGGCGAATTCACCAGCGGCGGCACGGCACCGGTCGTGAGCACGTCGGAGGTCTGGGGGGTGGCTGGCACCGCCACCCTGCAACTGACCGACCGGGTCTTCCTCAAGTCGATCACCGCCTACCGGTCGACCGACTCCCGCGGCGTGCGGGATGCCGACAACACCCGGTTCGAGATCCTGACCACCGACCTGACGACCGCCTCGGAGCAGCTCAGCGAGGAGATCCAGCTCCAGCTCGACTTCGAAAAGGCCGGCGTGATCGTCGGCGGCTACTACTTCAATGAGACCACCGACGAGCGCCTGAGCGTACCCCTCTCCTTCCCGCCCGCTCCGCCGATCATCGCCTCGATCCTCGCCGGCGGGCCCGGCACGCGCGACCTGCAATACTCCGATCTCGAGACCGACTCGCTCGCCGTCTTCGGCCACATTTCGGTGAGGCCGACCCGCGAGCTCGAGCTGGCCGGGGGCCTGCGCTACACGGAAGATCGGAAGTCCTACCAGGGGACGGTGCTCAACCTCTTCCCCTCCACCCAGCCCGATCCCGATCCCCTGCCCACCCTGGCGATCCCCGAGGGCGGACCGCTGTTCATCTTCGACCGCCCGTTCGAGGACACGTTCTCGGCGCTGACCGGATCGGCGAGCGTCCAATACCGCTGGAGCCGCGCGATCAGCACCTACGCCTCCTACTCGCGCAGTTTCAAGTCGGGCGGCTTCAACACCCGCTACAATGCGCCGCCGCCGGACTTCTTGCCCGTGCCCTTCGACGAGGAGAAAGTGGACAGCTACGAGCTGGGCGCCAAGCTCGGCGCCGGCCGCCGCTTCACGCTGAACTTCGCCGCCTTCAGGGCGGACTACGACGACATCCAACTGATCTTCCGGCAAGGCGTCGTGCCGCTGCTCTTCAATGCCGGCGAGGCCACGATCGAGGGCATCGAGGCCGACTTCTGGTATCGCCCGGCCTCGGGCGTGATCGTCGAGGGCGGGTTCAGCGCGCTCGAAGACGAGATCAAGAGCATCACCCCGATCCCGGGAGCCACGGCCACCGTCGCGCCCGGGGACGACCTGCCGCTCACCCCGTCCTTCCAGGGGAACCTCGGCCTCTCGCTTCCGATCGCGCTGAACGACCGTTTCACCCTGACGCCGCGCGTCGACGGCAGCTACACCTCCGGGCTGACCTTCATCACGGGAAGCGTCCCGATCATCGAACAGGACGAGTACTTCGTCGGCAACGCCTCCTTGACGCTCGCCGACACGGAGAGAGGCTGGCGACTGACCACCGGGCTTCTGAACGCGCTCGACGAGCGCTACCTCGTCCAGGCCAACGCCTCGCTCGCCACGCTCGGCTACGCCGAGAAGATGTACGCGCGGCCCCGCCACTGGTTCGTGGGGCTCTCGTTCGATTTCTGATGTCGCAGCAGCTCGGAGACGGCGACCCGGCCGCGGCGCTCGAGCGGCAGAGGATGACGCCGTTTCAGATCGCGGCCGTCGGCATCTGCACGATCCTCAACGGCATCGACGGGTTCGACGTCCTGGCGATCTCGTTCGCGGCGCCGGTGCTGGCCGAGGAGTGGGCCCTGCCCGCGGGGGAGCTGGGGATCCTCTTCAGCTCCGGCTTGGCCGGCATGACCGGCGGATCCCTGCTGATCGCTCCTCTGGCCGACCGCATCGGAAGGCGCTGGATGACGCTGGCCTGCTTGATCTGCGTGACCCTGGGGATGTTCCTCTCGGCTGCGGCGCAGGACCCGGTCCAGCTCGCCCTGACCCGCGTCCTGACCGGCCTCGGGATCGGGGCGATGCTGCCCAGCCTCGCCACCGTCGTCGCCGAGTACTCGTCCGCCCGGCGCCGAGAGCTCGCGGTCAGCGCGATGTCCACGGGCTACCCGATCGGCGCCACTCTCGGCGGCCTCGGCGCCGTCTTCCTGGTCGGCAGCTTCGGGTGGCGCGGGATCTTCGTCCTCGGCGGACTGCTCTCCCTGGCGATGATCCCGATCGTGATCTGGCGCCTGCCCGAGTCCCTGGCGTTCCTGGTCGCCCGGCGCCCCCGGGGAGCGCTCGAGAGGATCAACCTGCTGCTGCGGCGCGTCGGCCGCCGGGAGATCGACCGGATCCCCGAGCCGCGGGCGGCCCAGGCCCGAGCCCGGGCCCGTGACGTCGTGCGCGGGCGCCTCGGTGTTCAGTCGGCCGCGCTCTGGAGCGCGTTCTTCTTCGTGATGATGAGCTTCTATTTCGTCCTGAGCTGGACGCCGAAGCTGCTCGTGGACGCGGGGCTCGGAGCCGAGCAGGGGATCTCCGGGGGAGTGCTGCTCAACCTGGGCGGGATCGCCGGAGCTCTCGGGCTCGGGCTGCTGGCGGCACGGGTCGGGCCGTTCCGGATCGTGGCCCTGACCATGGTCGCCGGAGCCGCGTCGGTGGCGCTGTTCGGGCTCTTCGCCCACGGGATCGCGCTCGCCATGACCCTGGCCGTCGTCGTGGGCTACCTCATCTTCGGGTCGATGGTAGGGCTCTACTCGATCATGCCCTCGGTCTATCCGACGGAAGTGCGCAACACCGGTGCCGGCCTCTCGGTCGGGGTGGGGCGGCTCGGGGCGATCGTGAGCCCCTTCGTGGCGGGAGTGCTCCTCGAGCGCGGGTGGTCCGGCTCCTCGACCTACGTCCTCTTCGCACTGCCCCTGCTCGCGGCCGGCGCCGCCACGTTCTTCCTCGAACGCAAGCGATCGAGCGTTCCGGCCCAGCGGCTGGAGGAGTAGGGATGAAGCGGGGTCACTCCGGAACCGGCACCCCCGCAAGCACGAAGACCAGCGGCGCGACCGGCCCGCTGCGCCAGGCCGCCGTTCAGCCGTTCGGGGGCGCGGCGTCGAGGATCGCGTCGATGCGCCGCAGCTCGTCGGCGGAGAACTCGAGCCGGTCGAGCGCGCGGACGCCGTCCTCGAGCTGCTCGACGCTGGAGACCGCGGTCAGGATGCTGGTCACCTCCGGCCGGCGCAGGCACCACGAGAGCGCCATCTGCGCCAGGCTCTGGCCGCGCTCGCGGGCGACCTCGTTCAGGCGGCGGACGGTCTCGATCCGTGCCTCTTCGGCGGTACGCATGCGCCAGGGCATCGCGGTCTGCGCCGCGCGCGAGCCTTCGGGCACGCCGCCGAGGTACTTACCGGTGAGCAGCCCCTGGGCGAGCGGCGAGAAGACGACGACGCCCAGCCCCAGCTCGGCCGCGACCGGCAGCAGGTCCGTCTCGATCCGCCGGTCGAGCAGGTTGTAGCGCGGCTGGTGGATCACGATCGGCGCCCAGCCGTTCGCGCGGCAGATCTCGACCGCCTCCCGCGTTTGCGCGCCGCTGTAGTTGCTGATCCCGGCGTAGAGCGCCTTGCCGTGGGCGACCAGGGTGGCGAGCGCCCCGAGCGTCTCCTCGAGCGGCGTCTCGGGATCGAAGCGGTGGGAGTAGAAGACGTCGACGTAGTCCATCCCCAGCCGCTTGAGCGACTGGTCGCAGCTCGCGATCAGGTACTTGCGGCTCCCCCACTCACCGTACGGCCCCGGCCACATCCGGTAGCCGGCCTTGGTCGAGACCACGATCTCGTCGCGCGGCAGCTCGGCGAGGATCTTGCCGCCCTCGATCTCGCCCTGCCCGGGCGTGCGGCCGTAGTTGTTCGCGAAGTCGAAGTGGGTGATCCCGAGCTCGAACGCGCGGTGGAACACCGCCCGCGCCACTCCCGGCGCCTCGTAGCCCCCGACCGTCTGCCAGCCGCCGAGCGACAGCGCCGGGAGCTTCAGCCCCCAGCGGCCGCAGCGGTGGTAGCGCATCGAGCACACGGCTTGCTCTCGTCCAGCAGGGTAGTTCTCTTTCCAGGCGGAGACCTGGACTTTCGGCCTCGCGCTGTTTGATCTTCAGGTGATCTTCAGCGCAGCCGCTGCGCCATGGCGGCCAGGGTCCGGCCGAGTGCGGCGTGTCGTTTCCTCGCGGCGCCGTCGGCGCCCGGCGTCAGCTTCGCCGCCAGCGATTCCAGCTCCGCGGCCAGCTCGGCGTCGCCGGCGCCGTTGCCGAGCCGCTCCGCCGCGCGGTCGAGCGCCGCGGCGAGCTGGGTCGTGAGCGCCTCCGGCAGCTCGGCGCCGAGCTGGTCGAGGTAGGCGCGGGCCACCGCCGGCTCGGGCGGCCAGCCGACGGGGAACTGCTGCTGCGGGTTGAAGACGGCCTGGTCGGCGAGGGTCGCCGCGGCGATCTCGTGCGCGCTCAGGTGCTCGCTGGGCACGAGCTTGAGCACGTCGAGGCCGCGCACGATCTCGGTGCCGTAGATCCGGCCGCGGTACCAGTAGGTCGACCAGTAGCCGCCGAGGACCAGGTCCTCGGCGTCGATCGGGCCGCGGTCGAAGTAGGCGATCTCCACCGGGTGCGCCGAGTCGGTGAAGTCGACCACCGAGAGTCCGCCCTGGTACCACGCCTGGACGAAGAGGTCGCGGCCGGGCACCGGGATGATCGAGCCGTTGTGCGCCACGCAGTTCTCCTCTTCGAGCTGCGGCGCCGGCATCTTGAAGTGGCCGCGGAACTCGAGCTTGCCGTCGACGATGTCGTAGATGGCGTCGGCGCCCCAGGTCAGCGGATCCCAGGCGCGGCAGCGCGGCCGCATCCCGCCGCCCCACTCGTCGGTGAAGATGACCTTGGTGCCGTCGTTGTTGAAGGTCGCCGAGTGCCAGTAGGCGAAGCCCTTGTCGACCACCGCGTCGAGGCGCTTGGGCTCGAGCGGATCGGTGACGTCGAACAGGATGCCGTTGCCCGAGCAGGCGCCGGCCGCGATCTTGCGCTCGGGGAAGACGGTGATGTCGTGGCACTGGTCGGTCTGGCTGGTCTCCTGCGTGTCGTCGCCGTGGTCGCCGCCGCGCCACAGGCCCGCGATGACGCCCAGCTCGGGGTCGGCGAAGACCGCCGGGCTGTCGACGATGCGCGCCTTCGACGGGTCGTCGACCGGGATCTCGATGACGTCGATGCGGAAGAGCGCCGTGCGCTCGTCGCCCGGCTTCTCGTCGAAGCAGCCCGGGAGCTCCTCCCCCTCGCGCACGGCGGAGGTGCCGGAGGCGTAGACGATGATCCGGCCCTCCTCCGCGGGGCCGCCGAGGCCCGGCGCGGAGACCACGGAATGGGTGTGCGAGCCGCGGCAGGTCTGCACCGCGCCCACCTGCACCGGACGCTCGAGGTCGCCGAGGTCGAAGATGCGCAGGCCGCGGAAGCGGTCCGTGCTGACGTCTTCGGCGACGCCTTCGAGTCCGCAGTCGAGACGTCCGCGCGTCTGCTCGACCGACAGGATCAGCAGGTCGCCGACGATCGAGACGTCGCCCTGGCCGCCCGGGCAGACCACGGAGCTGAGCAGCTCGGGCACGCCGTCGGCGCCCAACCGATAGACGTTGAATCCATGGTAGCTGCCGGTGACCATCACGTCGCCGGCGAAGGCCATGTCGGTGTTGGCGAAGCTCAGCAGCGGTGAGCGCTTGTCGTCGTCTTCGTCCTTTTTCTTTCCCTCTTCCTCCTCGGCCGCGTCCTCACCTCCCTCGTCTTTCTCGGGATCGCCCAGAACGCGCTCACCCGGCAGGCCCGCCGGGTTCCGCGGGTCGAAGAAGCCGGGCGGCTTGGGCAGCGCGGCCACGAGCTCGAGGTTGAGGATCGCCTGCCCGGCGTCGTGGAGCCCGGGCGCGAGACCGGCGCGCGGGTCGCTCGACAGGCTCACCAGGAGCGCGTTCATGCGCTCGATCTCGGCGGTCTGGCCGTTGGTGACGTCGCTGGTGAACTCGAAGAGCGTCGGGTCGTAGGCCGAGCCCGGCTGTTCCAGGAGCTCTTCGACCATCTTCACCGCGCCGTCGTGGTGGGTGATCATCAGCATCAGGAAGAGCCGGTCGAAGGCCGT
This sequence comes from uncultured Thermoanaerobaculia bacterium, assembly GCA_964573125.1. Classification (GTDB taxonomy): domain Bacteria; phylum Acidobacteriota; class Thermoanaerobaculia; order Multivoradales; family JBCCEF01; genus CAVSQV01. The sequence goes on along the minus strand of CAZNIX010000037.1, from coordinate 2,477 downwards.
TCCCTTCGACGCCGCCAGCTCGGCCATCTGCTCCGGCGTCGCCATGCCGGCCATCTTGTGGCTGGTGTGCATCGCGTGGTGCGCCGTCGGGTCGGGCACGGGCTCGCCGCGCTCGCGCAGCCACTGCTGCATGAAGGCGATCTCGTCCCCCTGCGAGCGCTCGATGCGCCCCGCGACGTCGATCAGCTCGGGCCGGTTCGTCCGCTCGGCCACCAGCGCCGCCATCTCCAGGGCCTGGTGATGGTGCGGGATCATGTCGTGCATGAACTGCACGTCGGCGGGCGAGTGGGTCGAGTCGGCGATCTCGATCGCCTCGTCGGCGCTCAGCTCGCGCGCCGGCTCACCCGGCGGGCCCGGGTGGATGATCGGCACGTCGGCGATCGCGGCGGCGGCCAGCGCGGCCAGGACCAAGGTCGTGCATGCGAACCGGAGCCGGCGAGGAAGGGAAGCGGAGAGGATCGCGGTCATTCGCGTCACTCCTGTCTGGGAGCGGACATCGGCGAGAAAGGGGCGCTTCCGACTGGCGAGGAATCTAGCAGACCGGCCCGCAGCAGGCCCAGCTACCACGAGTCGGTGCGGAACGGCGACGCCGGGAGGCCCGCGCGGTTGGCGAGGTTGGCGCCTTCGGGGTTGTCGGCCCAGGCGTAGCGGACGGCGACCGGCTGCGCCACCCGCGCGCTCCGGACCACGACCCGCTCGCCCTCGATCCTCGCCTCGGCCCGGACGAACCGGCGGTCGGCGCCGGCGACCGCGAAGCCGCGGAGCGTCCCGGCGGGCGCGCCGGGCGCCCGAGCGGCCGCGACCAGGCCGCCGGCGGCGTGGTCGAACTCGATCGTCACGCGGCCGGCGCGCACTTCGTGGCGCCGGTAGAACGGGCCGGAGTGGACGACCTCCTCGCCGTAGGCCACGCGGCGCGCCGCGAGCGCCAACCGCTCGCCGACCACCTGCTTGTCGCGCGGGTGGACGTCGGCGGCGTCGCCGGCGTCGAGGATCACCGCCTGCGCGGTCCGCGGCAGGGCGAGCGCCGCCGCCTGCGATTCGCGCAGCAGCGCCCAGTCGCTCGCGCCGGGCTCGGCGGGCGGCGCCCGGTAGGGGGCGAGCTGGACGAACAGGAACGGCAGGCCGGGCGCGCCCCAGCCGCGGCGCCAGTCCTCGATCAGCGCCGCGAACAGCTCGCGGTAGGCCACGGCGTCGCCGGGCGAGTCGGCGTTGGACTCGCCCTGGTACCAGAGCACGCCCGCGATCGGGTAGTCGTGCAGCGGGTGGATCATCCGGTTGTAGAGCATGGTCGGCACCTGGTTCTTGTGCTCGTCGAGGTCGACCGTGACCGCCGCCGGGCGGAAGCGCCAGGTGCCGGCGAGCGGGCGCCGCCCCTCGATGCTCTCGACCCAGAGCAGCTCGGGCTCGCCCCAGATGCCGCCGCCGCCGCCGGTGTCCTCGACCCGCACCGCGATCACGTTGCGGCCGGCCGCCAGCGCCGCCGCCGGCACCGCGTAGACCCGCGGCCGGTTCCAGGCGCGCGCGGTGGCGCCGACCTCGCGGCCGTTGACCCAGGCGCGGTCGGAGTCGTCGATCTTGCCCAGGCCGAGCCGGATCCCCGCCCGCGCCTCCCCGGCGTCGAGCTCGAACGCGGTGCGGTACCAGGCGACGCCGTCCATCCCCTCCCAGCCCGCCTCCTCCCAGCGCGCCGGCACCGCGATCGGCCGCCAGCCCGTCTCGTCGAGCCCGGGATCGGCCCACGCGGCGCGGCCGCCGGCGAGCCCCTCGTCGAGCCCGCCGTCGCGCTCGGACAGGCCGCCGGCCAGGGCGCGGATGCGCTCGCGCACGCCGCGCCCGTAGTCGCGCTCGCGCGCGAGCAGCTCCGCGACCGCGGCGCGGTCGAGACCGAGCGCGCGGGTGCTCATCCAGGGCTCGATGCGGCTGCCGCCCCAGCTCGAGTTGATCAGGCCGACCGGGACGTCGAGACGGCGGCGCAACGCGCGGGCGAAGAACCAGCCGACCGCGGTGAAGCCGCCGGCGTGCTCGGGGTCGGCGCGCTCCCAGGCGCCGCCGGCGAGCTCCGCCGCCGGCTCGGCGGCCCACGACCGCGGCACCTTGAAGTGGCGGACGCCGGGATCGCGGGCGGCGGCGATCTCCGCGGCGGCGTCCATCGCGTCGGCGACCGTCCACTCCATGTTCGACTGGCCCGAGCAGAGCCAGACGTCGCCGACGAGGACGTCGCGGAGCGCCAGGCGCTCGCCCGCCGCCTCGAACGCCAACTCGAACGGCCCGCCGGGCGGAAGCGGCGGCAGCTCGAGGCGCCAGCGGCCGTCGGCGCCGGCCCGCGCGGTCCAGACGCGGAGGCTCTCGCCGCCGGTGAGGGCGACCGCAACCCTCGCGCGCGGGGCGGCGACCCCGGGCACCGTCACGCGGACGCCCCGCTGGAGCACCATGCCGTCGCCGAACGGCGGCGCCACCCGCAGCTCCGCGGCGGCGGG
>CAZNIX010000036.1:0-19204 GCA_964573125.1 uncultured Thermoanaerobaculia bacterium | reverse complement strand
ACGTGGATGTGAACACTTGCGGAGCCGTTTGCAACCGTTCTACCGGACAGCAGTGCCCTGCGACCACTATCTCTATTGTGTCACAGTTGGCTTCGACTTCAGATACTTCGTTGACTTCGGCTCTCGTGGGCTCTATGCAGAAGCGTGTGTGGTAATCAGAAACCGAGAGGAGCTCGTACGGCGTTTGCTTGCCGCGATGCGGGAACGACTGCCGAGCTGGCATGTCTCGTTTGGCATGGTCAAGTACGTCGATCCCTATTCTGTGGTTCAACAGCTGCCGCATGAAGGCGATGAGATCTTCTATTTCAAGAACTTCAGGTACATGTATCAACGGGAGCATCGGGCTATAGCACTGCCCCCAGCCGGCGTGAACGGCCCCTTCGAGGAGCGAATACCATTGGAATTGGGTTCTCTCACTGACATTGCGGAACTTGTCGTTCTAAATAGCCCGCCGATTTGAGGCGTGAGCACGCCCTATCTGAGTGCGGATCTGGATGAACAACTCTTCGAGCTTGAATGCTTCCGTAACAGGCATTCGCAACTCGAAGAGCGTTTCGCCCGAGCGGTACTGGAAGGTCACTGATTGGGCATTAGGCTCGTAGGTCGCCTGAAGAAGTTCTTCTGCAGGTGGCAGTGGTCGGCCGGACGGTGGCGGAGATGTTGTCATCGGATGGCACGGCAGGAGCACCGGTCGGGATCTGGCTCCCTCCAGGAGTGTTGGGCTAGTGAAGCCTCTAGGCTACCCCGCATGAACGGCTTTCGTTCTTGCAGTATAATAGATGGCAAGGTCGTGCGCCAGCCGCTCGCGTAGGTTGCGCGCAGCATCTGCCACCGCGGCACCGAGGCGCTCGATTTCGAGAGGCGCTATCCGGGTCGACGGACCACCGACCGATAGAGCGCCGAGAACGCCGGCACGGTTAGGGCTGCTGAACATCGCGCCGACAGCGGCGTAGCCCGGTTCGATCTCTTCGCGGGCGGTGGCATAGCCGCGGCGGCGGACGGTCGCCAGCTCACGCCGGAGCGCGGCAGGGTCGGTCAGTGACTGCGTTGTGAAGGCCACCAGGGGGCGTGCGAGGTACGCCTCCCGCTCGCTGTCGGGCATCGCGGCCAGCAGCGCCTTGCCGGTAGAAGTGACGTGCAGCGGCCAGCGGGTGCCGATCTCGGTGCGCGCGGCGACGAGGCGGCGGCTGGGGACTTCGTCGACGATCAGGACTTCGTGGCCGGTCAGGAGCTCGAGGGTGGCGGTTTCGCCGCTGGTTTCGGCGAGGTGTTCGAGCAGCGGGCGGGCGAGGGTGCGGAGCTGGTGGATCGGGGAGGAGTGGAGGGCGAAGGCGGTCAGCTCGGGGCCGGGGCGGTAGGTCTGGTCGCCGGGGGCGTGGGTGACGAAGCCTTCGCTCTCGAGGGCCGCGAGGAGGCGGTGGGCGGTGGTGCGGGAGAGGCCGTGCGTGTGAGCAAGGCTGGAGAGAGTCGCCGGCTCGGCGCTCGCGGTGACGGCTCTGAGCAGGCGCAGGGCGCGGGTCACGGCCTGGGCGCCGCGGGGGCTGCGGCCGGCGGCGGCGACGCCGGGGGATGCCGGCCGGGTTCGCTGGCCAACGCCCGCCTTGGCCGCCGCGGCCCTGCGCCGAGCGCTCACGTCCGCATCCGTTCCGGCCGAAAGAACGGCGTCTTGACGACCCGCGCCGGCGCCCGGCGGCGGACGAAGTCGACCGTCACTTCCATGTCCACCCGCGAGCCCGGCGCCGCGTGCTCGGCGTCGAGGGTCGCCAGGCCGATGTACTTCTTGAGGAGCTGCGACCAGACGCGGGTCGTCACCCGGCCGATCTGCGGGCCGCCGCCGGCCGCGTAGACCGGCACGGGCTCCCGGCACGGCAGGAGCGGCAGGTCCGGCATCAGCCCCGCCTCCAGGTGCAGATCCTCCAGGGGCTGCCAGTCGATCTCGATGCCGGCGACCCGGCGGCGCGGGCCGCGCTCTTTCTCGGCGACCAGCGCGGCGTGCCCGACGCACCGCCGGGACTTGTCGAGCTTGACCGCCCAGCCGAGGCCCAGCTCGTAGGGGGTCGCCTTGTGGGCCGAGATGCGGGCGACTTCGCTTGAGATGTAGTCGACGTTGAGGAGGACGAAGCCGGCCTCGACGCGCGCCACGTCCATCGCCGCCAGGCCGCAGGGGGTGAGGTGGTGGGGGCGGCCGCCTTCGGCCAGGGCGTCCCAGAGGCGCAACGCATCGCCCGCCGGTGACCAGATCTCATAGCCGAGGTCGCCGGTGTAGCCGGTGCGCGAGATGGTGACCGGCACGCCGGCGATCTCGCCCTCGCACCAGTGGAAGAACTTGAGGGTCTCGACGGGCGCGCCGGTCGCCACTTCGGCGAGGACGGTCCGGGAAGCCGGGCCCTGCAACGACAGGGCGGCGATGTCGGTCGAGCGGTCGGTGATCGTGACGTCGAGGCCGCGGGCGTTGAGCTTCAGCCAGGCGTAGGTCGGCTCGGCCGCGCACTGCAGGAACTCGCGCTCGCCGAGGCGGAAGACGGTGCCCTCCTGGCGGACCGCGCCGTCGGGGTCGCACCACGGGGTGTAGACGATCCGGCCGGGGGGCATCTTCGCGGCGTCGTGGGTGATCACGCGGTCGACGAGCGCCTCGGCGTCCGGCCCCTCGATCGAGTACTTGTAGAGCGGGCTGACGTCGATCAGCGCCGCGGCGTGGCGGATCGCGGCGTACTCCGGCTGCACGAAGTCGTTGTAGGAGGTCGCCACCACGTAGCCGGACCAGTGGCGCCAGGCGTGGCTGTGGCAGAGCGAGTGGGTGCGGGGGTGGAAGGGGGTTCCGGTCGGCATCGGGGCTCCAGGTGGCGGCGCGCGGCGGCGGTCGTGTCTTCTCGGGCGTTCCGTATGGTGGACGGGCCGTTCCATATTATGGGATGATCCGCGGGCGGGGCAAACCGGTGCCGGTCGAGCCCGGACGGAGACCCCGCCGGAGAGAACCAGGTCCGACGGGCCCCGACGCCGGCGCAGGGCGGTACGGAGAACCGGCGCCGGCTTCGTATGCGGGGCGCCCCGGTCTCGATGGCGCAGCGGTCGGACCGGCCGGACGGACGACCGGATCTCGAACTTCAGGAGGGACCCAGCCATCGCCAGCCGCTACGACGCCGTGATCGTCGGCGCCGGCCACAACGGGCTGATCTGCGCCGCCTACCTGGCGCGCGCCGGGCGCAAGGTGCTGGTGCTCGAGCGCCGCCACCTCGTCGGCGGCGCGACGGTGACCGAGGAGGTCTACCCGGGCTTCAAGTACACGGTCTGCTCGTACGTGGTCAGCCTCCTGCGGCCGCAGATCATCGACGACCTCGAGCTGCCGCGCTTCGGGTTCGAGCTGCTGCCGCTCGACGGGACGCTGACGCCGCTCCCCGAAGGCACCGGCCCGGCCGGCGGCGACTACCTGATGCGCTGGCACGACGCCGCCGAGACCCGGAAGGAGATCTCGCGCCACTCGCCGGCCGACGCCGAGAGCTACGAGCGGTTCGGCAAGCTCATGTACCACCTGGCGATGGCGGTGCGGCCGCTGCTCGGCACGGCAGCGCCGAGCGCCACCTCGCTCACCCCGCACAACCTCCGGCGGCTGGCCGAGGTCGGGCGCACGTTCGGCCGCCAGGGGGAGCACTTGTGGGACCTGGCGCGGCTGATGACGATGTCGTCGGCCGAGCTGGTCGAGGAGTGGTTCGAGACGCCGGCGCTGCTCGGCACGCTCGCTTCGAGCGGGATCATCGGCACCTTCCTCGGCCCGCGCTCGCCCGGCTCGGCCTACGTGATGCTCCATCACTACATGGGCGAGATCGACGGCCAGTTCCGCGCCTGGGGCTTCCCGCGCGGCGGCATGGGCGGGGTGGCGGAGGCGATCGCCGCCTCGGCGCGTGCCGCGGGCGCCGAGATCCGCACCGAGGCGCCGATCGCGGAGATCCTCGTGCGCGACGGCCGGGCGCGCGGCGTCGCGCTCGAAAGCGGCGAGGAGATCGCGGCCAAGGTCGTCGTCTCGAGCGTCGACCCCAAGCGGACGTTCGAGAAGCTCATCGCGCCCGAGCACCTCGACCCCGAGTTCCGGCGCCGGATCGCGAACTACCGGATCCGCGGCTCCTCGGCCAAGGTCAACCTCGCGCTCGACGGGCTGCCGGTGCCGGCGTGCCTGGACGCGGTGCGGCGGCGCGGCGAGCCGATCGAGCCGTATCTCTCCGGCGCGCTTTCGATCAGCCCGTCGATCGACTACCTCGAGGAGGCCTACGACGACGCCAAGTACGGCCGCTTCTCGCGCCGCCCCTACATGGACATGGTGATCCCGACCATGACCGATCCGTCGATGGCGCCGCCGGGAAAGCACGCGATGTCGATCTTCGTCCAGTACGCCCCCTACGAACTGGCCGAGGGCACCTGGCCGGAGCGGCGCGAGGCGCTCGGCGACACGGTGATCGACACGCTGTCGGAGTACATCCCGAACCTGCGCGACCTGATCCTCCACCGCCAGGTCATGACGCCGTGGGACCTCGAGCAGACGTTCGGGCTCACCCAGGGCAACATCTTCCACGGCGAGCTGTCGCTCGAGCAGCTCTTCTTCCTGCGGCCGGTTCCGGGGACGGACGGGTACTCGACGCCGGTCCAGGCGCTCTACCTGTGCGGGTCGGGCTCGCACCCGGGTGGCGGGGTGATGGGCGCGCCGGGGCAGCTCGCGGCGCGGCAGTTGCTCGAGGCGAGGGCGGTCTGATGGCCGCGCAGGCAGGGATCGCGAAGCGGGCCGTCGCTCACGTTGGAGCGGGCGTGATGGAGCGGCATGACCTCGCGGTGGTCGGGCGGAGCCTCGACACGCTCGAGGCACGGCCGTTGGTCGCCCGGGAGGCGTTCTGATGGCCCGGCGGTACGACGTGGCGGTGGTCGGGGGGAGCTTCGACGGGGTCGTCGCGGCGGCCTACCTGGCGAAGGCGGGCAAATCGGTTGTGGTGCTCGAGCCGTCGGAGCGCGTGGGCGGGGCGGTGGCGACGGACGAGATCGCCGTCGGTGGGGGAGTGGCTCGGCTTCCGTCGGCGTTCGGGACCGTCGAGCTGTTGCACCCGGAGGTCGTCCGCGAGCTGGATCTCGCGGGGCACGGGTTCGAGCGGATCGAGGGGGGCGGCGTCTTCCTGCCGCGGGTGAACGGCGGCGGGGGGCTCCATCTCGATCCCCGGCAGGGTCCCGTCGCGGCGCAGGTCGCCGCATACTCGCCGGCCGACGGCGAGGCGTTCGCCGCGTTCGACGGCTTCCACCGCCGCCTCACCCGGGCGCTCGCGCCGACGCTGACCGACGTCCTGCCCGACCCGTTGCCGCAGGACCTCGGCGGCGTCTTCCAGCTCGTCCAGCTCGCCTGGCGGCTGCGCCGCCTCGGCGCCGGCGAGATGCCCGAGGCGCTCCGCTACCTGCCGATGCCGCTCCGCGACGCCCTCGACGAACGCTTCACGAGCGAGACGGTGAAAGCGGCGCTCGCCGCGCCCGCGCTCACCGCCTCGTGGCTCGCGCCGCGCTCGGCGGGCTCGGCCTACGGGCTCCTGCACCACCGGCCGGCGTGGACCGACGGGCTGGTCGCGCGGAGCGCGTTCGCCCGCGGCGGGCCGGGGAGGCTGGCCGCGGCCGTCGCCGCCGCGGTCACCGCCGCCGGCGGCGAGATCCGCACCGGCGCAGCGGTCGAGCGGATCGCGGTCTCCGACCGCGGCGCCGAGAGCGTCGTGCTCGCCGGCGGCGAGGAGGTCGCGGCCGCCCGCGTCGCCTCCGCGCTCGACCCCAAGACCACGCTCCTCAGCCTCGTCGATCCCGAGTGGCTCGACCCGGAGTCCGTGCGCGCCGTCGAGCGCATCCGTGGGCGGGGGAGCGTGGCGCTCGTCCGCTACGTCATCGATCGCCTGCCCGAGCTGGCCGGCGCGGGCTCCAACGGCAGCCGCTACCACGGCCGCATCCAGCTCGCCGGCTCGCTCGACGCCCTCGAGCGCGCGTTCGACGCCGCCAAGTACGGCCGCCTGCCGGACGCCCCCTGGATCGACCTCACCGTCCCGTCGGTCCTCGACCCCTCGCTCGCCCCCGCCGGCCGCCACGTCGTCGTCGCCTGGGTCCAGTACATCCCGCGCACCCTCCGCGACGCGTCATGGAGCGAGGCCCGCGACCTCCTCGCCGACCGCGTGACTGCCCGCATCGAGGAGGTCGCCCCCGGCTTCACCGCCGCCGTCGCCTGGCGCGACGTAATCACCCCCGAAGACCTCGAGCGCCGCCACGGCCTCGCCGGCGGCTGCCTCTACCAGGTCGACCTGACCCTCGACCAGCTCCTCCACCTGCGCCCGGTCGCCGGCTGGTACGACCACCGCACCCCGATCCCCAACCTCCACCTCTGCGGCCCCGCCTGCCACCCCGGCGGCGGCGTCACCGGTCTCCCCGGACGCAACGCGGCGCGGGCGATCGTGCGGGCGGGAGCGTCGGCGCGCCGGGCGACCGGGTGAGGCAGTAGACCGGCCGGCTCTCTCCCTCCTCAGAGTCGGTCAGCGCGAAGCGCGGCGTTCCTGCAGCGAGGCGGGGGTGGTCTGGATATAGGCCCCTGGGCGCCGACCGATAAGTCCCGGCCCCGGGTAGACTCGGTGCCGGTACAGGAGGTCAGGCGCCATGAAGATCGGCATACTCGGAACCGGAGACGTCGGGCGTGCGCTCGGCCGGGGCTTCGTGGCGCTCGGCCACGAGGTCAAGATGGGAGCGCGCAGCGCGACCAACGAGGACGCTCTCGGCTGGGCGGAGGAGATGGGACCGAAGGCGTCCGCGGGCACCTTTGCCGACGCCGCGGCGTTCGGCGAGATCGTCATCCTCGCCACCCTCGGCGTGGCCAACCAGGCGGTGCTCGAGAGCGCCGGGTCGGAGAGACTCCGCGGCAAGGTCGTCATCGACGCCACCAACCCGCTCGACTTCTCGGGCGGGATGCCGCCCACGCTGGCGGTGGCGGGCGACGACTCGGGCGGCGAGCAGGTCCAGCGCCAGCTCCCGGGCGCGCACGTGGTCAAGGCTTTCAACACCGTCGGCAACGCGCTGATGTTCCGGCCTGATCTCCCCGGCGGCCCGCCCGACATGTTCATCGCCGGCGACGACGCCGACGCCAAGCGGAAGGTCGGCGCCATCCTCGAGGAGTTCGGCTGGGGCGTGGTCGACATCGGAGGCATCGAGGGCGCGCGCTACCTCGAGCCGATGTGCCTGACCTGGGTGCTCGCCGGCGTCCACGGCGGCAACTGGAACCAGGCGTTCAAGCTACTGCGGGGGTGAGGTGGGAGGAGAAGCGATGTCCGACATCGGAACCCTGATCGAGCGCCGGCGGGAGCTTCGCGGCGGCCGCCCGATCGTCGCCGGCACCGGCGTCTCGGTCCACCGGATCGCCGGCTGGTACAAGCTCGGCCTCAGCCCCGAGGAGATCGTGGAGAACTACGGCCACCTCTCCCTCGCCCAGGTCCACGCGGCGCTGGCGTACTACCACGCCAACCGGGAGGAGATCGAGGGCTACCTCGCCGAGGAGGAGGCCGACGACGAGCGGCTCCGGCGCCTGGCGGGCGCTTCGGGCTGACCGGCGGCGTTTCCGCTCTACCTCGACGAGGAATCGGTCAACCGAGCCCTGATTTTGGCTCTCCGAGCCCGCGGAATGGACGTCACGAATGCTCTCGACGCCGGCCGGGCCGGGACGAACGACGCTGAGCAGTTGGAGCATTCCACGGCGGCCGGGCGCGTGCTCTTCACCTACAACATCGGCCACTTCTTCCGCCTCCACACGCGCCTGCTGCAGGAAGGCGAGACCCACGGCGGTCTGATCCTCGCACCGCAGCAGCGCTACTCGGTGGGCGAGCAGATGCGGCGGGTCCTGCGCATCGGCCGGGAGCGCAGTTCCGAGCCGATGCGAGGCCGGGCGGAGTTCCTGAGTTCCTGGGGTTGAGTGAGCGACGATGGCGCGAATGGCCGTGTTCGCCGATCGTTTCGGCCGGCGAGCTGCTGGTCGCGGGTAGGTGGCAGAGGCGCGGAAGTGGCTTGACCACCATGCCGTCACTTTCCGCCGAAAAGTGACGGCATGGTAATCAGAATTCGACCCTGCCGGCAAGACTCCCCGTCCGGGGCCGCGGCGGGAACTCACCCTTCGTGGCGGCCCGCGCGGCGGGTAACATCAGGCCGATGGCGCGCTCGAACCAGGTCTCGCCCGGCCGCCGCCGGCGGGTACTGCTCGATCTCCTGGTCTACGGGCTGGCCTGCGGGCTGCTGATCGCGGTCGTCGAGCTGACGGAGTTCCGCTTCCTGGTCGTCGAGCGCTCGGTCGCGGTCTACGGCGCGCTGGTCGCGCTGCTGTTCGCGGGGATCGGCATCTGGCTGGGGGCGACGATCCGGCGGCGGAGGTCGGTCCTGATCGTCGCGGACCCGAAGGCCGCGGAGCCGTTCGCGGCCGACGAGGCCCGCCGCGTGGAACTGGGCGTGACGCAGCGCGAGGTCGAGATCCTCGGCTTGATCGCCCAGGGGCTGAGCAACCGGGAGATCGGCGTGCGGCTCTTCATCAGCGAGAACACGGTCAAGACCCACTCGAGCCGCCTGTTCGACAAGCTCGGGGCGAAGCGGCGCACCGAGGCGGTGCGGATCGGCCGCGCCTCGCGGCTCATCCCCTGACGCCGGTGGGTCGCCCGAAGGGACGAATCCGCTCCCCGGCCGTGGATTCACCCGAAAGGATGACGACGCGGCGCCGCGGCCGTGCCTACGCTCCCCGGCCTGGAGCGCCGGGACTCCCCCCGGCCCCAGGGAAGGAGACGCCATGAAGAAGACGGTGCTCACGTTCGGCCTGCTGTCCGGCGCGCTCTCGATCTTGTTGATGCTCCTCACCCTGCCGCTGATCGACGACCTGCGGCACCAACTCGCCGACGTCCTCGGCTACACCTCGATGGTGGTCGCGGCGCTCGTGGTGTTCTTCGGCATCCGCTCGTACCGCGAGAATGCCGGCGGCGGGCGGATGACGTTTCTCCGCGGCCTTGCGGTCGGTGCGCTGATCGCGGCCGTCGCGGGCGTGTGCTACGCCGCGGCGTTCCAGGTCGTCTACTTCCGGCTCATGCCCCAGTTCGGCGAGCGGTTCTCGGTCTGCATGGTCGAGCGGGCGCGGGCCGCGGGCGCGACCGACGCGGAGATCGTCGAGACGGCGGAGCAGGCCCGGACGCTCAAGGGCCTCTACGACCAGCCGTTGACCAACGCCGCGCTCACCTTCGGCACCTCCTTCCCGGTCGGCCTCGCCGCGGCGGCGATCTCGGCGGTGATCCTGCGCAAGCGCTGACGCCGCGGCGAGGCGCCGAAGCTGGGTCCCTCGCCGCGCGCGCGGCCGGGCCCCGGCGCCAAGCCGTTCCAGATCGAGGCCGACCGGTCCCTCCCCGCGCGCGCGGCCGGGCCTGGGGGCGAGCCTCCCGCCCGTCGCGCCCTTCATTCTCGCGAGTCCGTGCGATCCGTAGCGGCCGGGCGCGCCGGGAGCACTACGGTGGCATACCATCACCGGCACAAACCCGCGTCACGGAGGATCGCCATGACCTCGAGGCCCTCGTCCCTCGTCCTCGCCGCGAGCCTGGCGCTCGCGCTCCTCGCCCTCGCCGCGCCCGCCCCGCCCGCCGCCGCCCAGGAGCGCCGGGATTCCAACAAGCCGGTGCTCCACGGGCAGCACTGGGTGGCGGTCACCGGCAAGCCGCTCGCGGCGACCGCCGGGGCGCGGATCTTCATCCAGGGAGGCAACGCGGTCGACGCCGCCTGCGCGATGCTCGCGGCCACCTGCACGATGTGGGACACGCTCGGCTGGGGGGGCGAGACCCAGGCGCTGATCTACGACCCGCGGAGCGGCGAGGTCAAGGGGATCAACGCGCTCGGCGTCGCGCCTACCGGGGCGACGGCGGAGTTCTTCCGCGAGCAGGGGATGCGCTATCCGCCGGAGTTCGGGCCGCTCGCGGCGACGACGCCGGGCACGCCCGGCGGGCTGATGACGATGCTCGCCGAGTTCGGGACGATGAGCCTCGAGCAGGTGCTCGCGCCGGCGATCGAGATGGCGGCCGGCTACCCGATCGAGGCCTCCCAGGCGAACAACATGGAGCGTCGCCGGGAGATCCTCGCCCGGTGGCCGGACTCGAAGCGGGTGTTCCTACCGCACCTCGACGAGAGCGATCCCGCCAAGCGGGCCGCTCCGTACCCGGGCGAGATCTTCCGCCAGCCCGACCTCCACGCCACGCTCCAGAAGCTGGTCGAGGCCGAGCGCCAGGCGCTCGCCGCCGGCAAGTCGCGCAAGGAGGCGATCTACGCCGCCTATGACCGCTTCTACCGCGGCGACGTCGCGCGCGACCTCGCCGCCGCCGTCCAGGCCCAGGGCGGGCTGATCACGGTCGAGGACCTCGATCGCTGGCAGGTCAAGATCGAGGAGCCGGCGACCGTCCGCTACAAGGGGATCGACGTCTACAAGCTGACCCACTGGACGCAGGGGCCGGCGCTGCTCCAGGCGCTCAACATCCTCGAGCACGCGGACTTGCGGGCGATGGGCTACAACAGCGCGCGCTACATCCACGCCGTCTACCAGGCGATGAACCTCGCGTTCGCCGACCGCGACTTCTACTACGGCGACCCCGCGTTCCCGCCCGAGGAGCCGATCCGCGGCCTGCTGTCGAAGGAGTACGGCCGCCAGCGCTTCGAGCAGATCGACTGGCAGCGCAACGACGCGAACGCGCGCCCCGGCGATCCCTACCCGTTCCAGGGCGGCGCCAACCCGTTCCGCGACCTGCTCGAGCGCTGGACGCCGATCCCGCCCGCGGGCGACGCCCTCGGCGAGGCCGGCTTCCAGCAGGCGGGGGCGATGACCCCCGACGAGGCGTTCCGCGCCGGCACCACCTCGATCCAGGCCGCCGATGCCGAGGGCTGGGTGGTCTCGATCACCCCGAGCGGCGCCTGGATCCCGGCGGTGGTCGCCGGCTCGACCGGCATCGGCCTCTCCCAGCGGATGCAGAGCTTCGTCCTCGACCCGGGCCTCAACCCGTTCAACGTCGTCGAGCCCGGCAAGCGCCCGCGGGTCACACTCACCCCGAGCCTCGCGCTGCGGGACGGCAAGCCCTACCTCGCGTTTTCCGTCCAAGGCGGCGACACCCAGGACCAGAACCTCATCCAGTTCTTCCTCAACGTCGTCGAGTTCGGGATGAACGTCCAGCAGGCCGCCGAGGCCGCGAACGTCAACAGCTACCAGATGCAGTCCTCGTTCGGCGACCACCGCGCCGAGCCCGGCCGCCTCGAGGTGCGCGAGGACGTCCCCGCCTGGGTCCAGGCCGAGCTGCGCCGGATGGGCTACCGGGTCGAGACCGCGCGCAAGACCTCGGGGCCGATCACCGCGATCTTCCTCGACCGCGAGCACGGCACGATGTGGGGCGCCGCCAGCGACTTCGGGGAGGACTACGGGATCGCGTGGTAGGGGTTGTAAGCTCCGGCACCGGAGGCAACACCCTATGCAGATCCAAGACCTCGTGATCGTCGACGGCGTGCGCACGCCGATGGCCGAGTTCAACGGCTCGTTCGCCGGCATCTCCGCGATCGACCTCGGCGTCCACGCCGCCAAGGCGCTGTTCGAGCGCACCGGCATCGCGCCCGAGGAGATCGACCACGCGATCGTCGGCAACGTCATCCAGACCTCGCCCGACGCCCTCTACGGCGCCCGCCACGTCGCGCTCAAGGCCGGCGTGCCGAAGGAGGTGCCGGCGCTGACCGTCAACCGGCTGTGCGGCTCGGGGATGGAGGCGGTCACCCAGGGCGCCTTGCGCATCCTCGCCGGCGAGGCGACGACCTGCCTCGTCGGCGGCATGGAGAACATGACCCAAGCGCCGCACGTCGTCTGGGGCGCCCGCCAGGGGCTGCGCTTGACCCACGCGAAGTTCGAGGACCTCCTGCTCACCTCGCTGATGGACCCCTACTGCGGCTGCTTCATGGCCCAGACCTCGAACAACCTCGCCAACGACTACGGCATCAGCCGCGAGGAGCAGGACGCCTTCGCGGTCGAGAGCCAGCGCCGCGCCGCCGCGGCCTGGGAGGCCTGCCGGCTGGCCGAGGAGGTGGCGCCGGTCGAGGTCGGCAAGGGCAAGCGCGCGAAGACCGTCGAGCGCGACGAGCACCTGCGCCCGGACACCACGATGGAGATCCTCGCCAAGCTGCCGCCGGCGTTCGACGAGGACGGCTACGTCACCGCCGGCAACGCCTCGGGGATCGTCGACGGCGCCGGCATGCTGATCCTGACCACCGCCGAGCGCGCCCGCGAGCGCGGCTGGGGGACGATCGGGCGCCTGCGCGGCTGGGCGGCGGTCGGGGTCGAGCCGTCGCGGATGGGGATCGGGCCGGCGCCGGCGATCCGCGCCGTGCTCGATCGGCTGGGCATGACGCTCGCCGACCTCGATCTCTTCGAGATCAACGAGGCGTTCGCCGGCCAGATCCTGGCGGTGGTCAAGGAGCTGGACCTCGACACCGACAAGCTCAACGTCAACGGCGGCGCGATCGCGCTCGGCCACCCGCTCGCCGCGAGCGGCGCGCGGCTGACCATGACGCTGCTCAAGGAGCTGGGGCGGCGCGGCGGCGGCCTCGGGGTCGCCTCGGCGTGCATCGGCGGCGGCCAGGGGATCGCGCTCGTCGTCGAGTCGGAGGGGAAGGCGGCGTGATCGACCTCCGCGGCCGGCGGGTGCTGGTCACCGGCGGCGGGCGCGGCATCGGCGCCGCCTGCTGCCGGCTCTTCGCGCGCGCCGGCGCCGCGGTCGCGCTCAACTATCGGGTCGCCGCCGCCCGCGCCGAGGCGGTGCTCGCCGAGCTGCGCGAGATCTCGGCCTCGCCCCACGCGCCGCACTTCGCGTTCCGCGCCGATGTCTCCGAGCCGGCCGCGGTCGACGCGCTCTTCGCCGCGCTCGAGGAGCGCTGGGGCGGCCTCGACTGCCTGGTCAACAACGCCGCCGTCTGGTGGCGCAACCCGGTCGAGACGCTCGACCTCGAGCGCCTCGAGCGGACGTGGGCGATCAACGTCACCGCGCCGTTCCTGTGCGCGCGCGCCGCGGTGCCGTTCCTGCGCGAGGGCACCGACGGCAACATCGTCAACATCACCTCGACCGCCGGCCAGCGCGGCGAGGCCTGGTACAGCCCCTACGCGGCGAGCAAGGGGGCGCTGATCGCGGCGACCAAGTCGTGGTCGACCGAGCTGGCGCCGGCGGTGCGCGTCAACTCGGTCGCCCCGGGGTGGGTCGACACCGAGATGAACGTCGACCCCTTCGCCGCCGGCGGCCGCGAGGCGCTCGCGGCCGCCATCCCGCTCGGGCGGATCGCGACCGCCGAGGACATCGCCGGGCCGGTCGTCTTCCTCGCCTCGCCGCTCGCCCGCCACATCACCGGCGAGACCCTCAGCGTCAACGGCGGGAGCGTGCTCGCCGGGTGAGCGCGGATTCCGAACCCTGGATTCTTCGCATGCCGACCAAC
This sequence comes from uncultured Thermoanaerobaculia bacterium, assembly GCA_964573125.1. Taxonomy (GTDB): domain Bacteria; phylum Acidobacteriota; class Thermoanaerobaculia; order Multivoradales; family JBCCEF01; genus CAVSQV01. Next base: position 5,692 of record CAZNIX010000036.1, on the reverse strand, counting down.
CTCCACGTCCGCGATGTCCCCGACGACCTCCACCGGAGCCTCGTCGCGAGGGCCGCGGACCGGGGCATGAGCCTGCGCCGGTACGTTCTCGAGGTCCTGGCCGACCACGCGGCGCTGCCCACGCTCGACGAATGGCTGGACGACCTCGCGCGCTTGCCTCCCGCCGCCCTCGAGACCTCGGGCGCCGAGGCGCCTCGAAGCGACCCTGGTCAACGCCGACCGCCGCACCGCTCGGGCGCCGGACCTCGAGATCGGCGTGACGGTGGTGTCAAAGTCCTCGCCGGACCCGTCGCGGCGGGCGGGAGCGACCGCCGCCGGCCCGCAGCCGGTCCACCGGCAGCCGGCGGTCGAGTGCCTGCGGGGACCGGCACCTCGGCGGCGAGCGCGGAACCCGGGAGTGACGCGCCGGGGGCGCGACGCGGCCGATCGAGCCCTCAGGGCGGGGCCGCGCCGGCGTCGAAGTAGAGCTCGACGAACTCGTTGCGGAAGTCGCCGGCGTCGGACATCTCGGTGACGACGATGCCGGCGCCGCAGCTCGGCGGGGCGCCGCGGCCGGGGTCGGCCTGGCCGTCGCCGCGGGCGGTCCAGGCGGTCTCGATCCCGGCGTCGAGGCAGGCGTCGAGGCGCGCCTTCGAGGTGTTGCGGGCGATTTTCACGGTCGGCCCGTCGACCGGCTCGCCGGCCGCGTCGAGCAGCGTGTAGGGGCGCGGCGTGGCGTTGACGATGAGTTTGTCGCCCGAGTTCAGGTAGCCGACCGCCGGGTCGAGCGGCCCCCACGCGGCCTCGAAGCCGGCGCGGTCGTTGGCGCGGCCGACGAGCAGGTAGCCGCCGGCGGCGATCACGGTGCCGGGCGGGAGCGTGAACTCGAACTGCGGGTTGTCGTTGACCAGCCGCCAGCCCGACAGATCGAGGCTGGTCGGCGCGGGGAGCGTGGTCGCCGCCAGGGTCGCGGTCTCGGTGCCGCCGCAGGCGTCGACCGCCTCGACGGCGAGCTGGTAGTCGGTCTCGGGCAGGAGACCGGCGACGGTGACGGCGTGCTCCAGGCGCGGCGCGGGCGCGGCGGCGACCCGCTCGGCGCCGCCGGCGGTCGCGCGTACCGAGCCGGTGGTCGGCTTGGCGGTCCGCCAGGAGACGGTGACCGCGCCCGGCGTCACCGCGGCGACCGCCGCCTCCGCGAGGCCGATCGGCGTCGGCGCGGTGGTGGTGAAGGCGCCGACCGCGCTCACGGTCGGACCGTTGTCGGAGGGGTCGGTCGAGGCCACGCGGAAGGAGTAGCCGGTCTCCGGCCGGAGGCCGGTCAGCGTCACCTCGTGGCCGATCGCGAACCCGGGCCCGCTCGTTGAACGATCGAGCGCGAGCGCCTCGCCCCAGGCGACCCCCGAGGACGCCGGCTCGTCGGTGACCCAGGTCACGACCGCCGAGCAGTCCGCGGCGGCGACCGCCGGCCCGCCGGTGATCGCGGGCGCGGCGACGTCGGGCTCGGGGTTGGCGATCCACTCGGTCGCGTTGAGGAAGAGGACGTCGTTGGCGACCCCGCCGGTCGCCCGGTCCCAGCCGAAGTGGAGGCCGCCCTCGCCGGTGCCGTCGTCCGCCGGCGAGGAGTCGCCGACCGCGACCACGCGCCCGGCGCCGAACTGCGCCGAGGCGAACGTCACGCGGGTGAACACCCCCTGGGCGTTGGCCTCGCGCAGGGCGCCGTTGCGCCAGACGTGGGCGCGCGCGGTCGGGTTGCCGCGCTCGGGGTGGGTCGAGACCGCGATGTGGGTCGAGTCGAAGAGGCCGAGGCCGCCGCTGCCGTCGCCGAACGGGCCGTGGAGGATCGGGTCGGCGGGGTCGTCGGCGACGTTGCGGTTGGTCGCCTCGCTGAACCAGTCGAACGCGCGGTTGGCCGGGTCGTCCTCCTCGTCGTTGCCGTTCTCGTAGAACCAGATGCCGAAGATCCCGAAATCGTTGTTCGGGCTCTCGGGATCGAAGTAGGGCGGGGCGGTCGTGGTCTCGACGTCGGTCTGCATCAGCCGGTTGAGGATGAACGGGCTGTCGTGGACCTCGGCGGCACCGCCCGAGCAGTTGCGGTCGGAGGTCTCGTGGTCGGCGCACAGGAAGAGCCCGCCGCCGGCGGCCACGAACTCCCGGATCGCCTGCGCCTCGGCGTCGGTGAAGAGCACGTTCGGCTCGCACAGGATGAGCACGTCGTAGTTCGCGAGGTCCTGCGGGTTGGTGGCGTCGCCGAACGTGAACTCGGGGGCGTCCCAGGCGTACTGCTCGATCGTCCAGTCGCGCCCGCGCTCAGGCCGCAGCGCGTCCTTGACGAGGTCGACCGCCCACCCCGAGATGCCGCCGTCCCAGACCGTCTCGGGCGAATCCGGCCCGAGCGTTGCCTGCGGCGGCGTCGGGAAGCGCTGGCCCGAGTGGTGGAACGAGCGCGAGACGCAGCGGAAGTTCAGCCACTCCTGGAGGGAGCTGTCGGCGTCGACGATCCAATCCGCGTTGCCCGCGGTCTGCCCGTGGCGGGCGTCGAAGAGCACGCGCTGGGCGGCGGCGGGCGGGGCTGCGAGGGCGGCGGCGGCGACGAGGACGAGGGCGACGGCGCGCATGGTGGCCTCCCGGGCGCATCTCAGCCCGTGGTCATCTTCTGCATTCTTCTGCTTCAGTCGGCTGGACGGGTCAGCTCGTTACCCTTCCGGCCGCCGCGGTACAATCCCCCGGGTTTTCCGCCACGGACCGCTAACTGGGCCCCGTGACACGGGGGGTTGGGAGCGCCATCATGGAGTGGTTGAGCTCGATCTGGAACGCCCTTGCGGAGTGGTTCCGCGCGATCGTCGCCTGGATGGAGTGGCTGGTCTGGTCCTTCGGCGTACCGGTGGGCGAAGGCCAGATGATCCCGCTGATCGTCATCGCGCTGCTCGGCACCGGGCTGTTCCTGACCGTCCGCCTCAAGCTCATCCAGGTCCGCCGGCTGGCGCACGGGTTCGGCGTGACCAGCGGGAGGTACGACGACCCCAACGAGCCGGGGGATGTGTCGCACTTCCAGGCGCTGACCACCGCGCTCTCGGCGACGGTCGGCATCGGCAACATCGCCGGGGTGGCGATCGCGATCCACTTCGGCGGCCCCGGCGCGCTGTTCTGGATGTGGGTCTGCGCCTTCCTCGGCATGGCGCTCAAGTACTCGGAGGTGACGCTGGCGCAGCGCTTCCGCCAGGTCGAGTTCGCCGACCAGGAGCCCTACCGCTGGGAGGGGTCGGTCTCCGGCGGGCCGATGTACTACATCGAGCGGGGTCTGGGACCGAAGTGGAAGCCGGTGGCGATGTTCTTCGCCGGCGCGCTGATGCTAACGTCGTTCCTGACCGGCAACGCGGTCCAGGCGAACACCGTCGCCGACACCATGCTCGACGAGTTCGCGGTGCCGGTGTGGGTGACCGGCCTGGTCACTTCGGGGCTGGTGGCGATGGTCATCATCGGCGGCATCCGCCGCATCGGCCGGGTCACCGGCATCCTGGCGCCGTTGATGGCGGTGATCTACGTCTGCGGCGCGCTGGTCATCCTGGCGATCAACTGGCAGCAGGTGATCCCGACCTTCGGGCTGATCTTCCGCGAGGCCTTCACCCCCTCGGCCGGGGTCGCCGGCACCGGTGCCGGCGCCTTCATCCTGACCATGATGTGGGGGGTGCGGCGCGGGCTGTTCTCGAACGAGGCCGGCCAGGGCTCGGCGCCGATCGCCCACTCGGCGGCGAAGACCGACGAGCCGGTCTCCGAGGGCGTGGTCGCCCTGCTCGAGCCGTTCATCGACACCATCGTCATCTGCTCGATGACCGGCCTGGTGGTACTGACCACCGGGGTGTGGAACGACCGCGTGCCGACCGAGCTGACGGTCGCCGGCGGCGACGCCTCCTACGTCCAGGTCGCCGGCGACGGCAGCATGATCGGGGCGCCCACGCCCGAGACGGTACGCATCGTCGACGGCAGCCCCGCCGACGCCGGCGGACCGGCCCTCGCCTGGCACGAGGTCGCGGTCGAGCGGCTGTTTGTCGATCGCGAGATGACTCGGCCGTTCACCGGCACCCTCCACACCGGCCGGGTGGTCGCCGAGGCCGACGACGGCACCGTCCACGCCACCCTCTGGGGCGAGGCGGTCGAGAGCGGCGCGCCGCTCACCAAGCTGGCGTTCGAGCGCGGCCTGCCGGGCACCTTCGGGCGCTTCATCGTGCTGATCAGCGTGCTCCTGTTCGCGATCTCGACCGCGATCTCGTGGAGCTACTACGGCGACCGCTGCGCCAACTACCTGTTCGGCAAGCGCGCGGTGATGCCGTTCAAGATGGTCTTCGTCGGCATGCACTTCATCGGCGCGGTCGCCTCGCTGGCGACCATCTGGACGATCGGCGACATCGCGCTCGGCCTGGTCACCTTCCCCAACCTGATCGCGGTGGTCGCGCTCTCCGGCCTGGTCGCGAAGATGACCCAGAGCTACTTCCAGCGCCGCCCCTGGGAGCAGAACCGGCTCGACCACCGCAAGTGGGTGGAGGAGCACCGGAAGAAGCACTGACCGCGGGCGGCGTGGGCGCTGCGGGGCCCGTCTACGATGCCTCGGCCTCCTGGAGGTACCCGAGGCACTTGTAGACCAGCTTGGCGGCCAGGAAGTCGCTCGCCCGCAGCCCGGCGAGCGGGGCCAGCTCGACGACGTCCATCGACACCACCTGCTTGCGGCGGAAGAGCGTGCGCAGGAGCGCGAGGGTCGGGTACCACCAGCCGCCGCCCGGCTCGGGAGTGCCGGTGGCGGGGACGAGGGCGGGGTCGAAGTAGTCGAGGTCGAACGTCAGGTAGATCCGCTCGGGCAGCGGCGCGAGCAGCTCGGCGAACATCTCGGGGGTGAGCCGCTCCAGCTCGTGGCCCCAGACCACCGGCAGGGGGAGGCTGCGCACCAGCTCGGCCTCGGGGGTCGAGAGGGAGCGGATCCCGAGCGCGAGGGTCGGGAAGCCGTCGGCGACCAGCCGGTGCATGACGCTGGCGTGGCTGTGGGGGGTGCCCTCGTAGCTCTCGCGCAGGTCGGCGTGGGCGTCGAACTGAACGACGCCGATCTCGCGCCACACCGTCCGCACCGCGCGCACCAGCGGGTGGGTGAGGCTGTGCTCGCCGCCGAGCGCGGCCAGGAATTTGCCGTCGAGCAGGTAGCGGAGCGCTTCGGTCTCGATCTCAGCCAGCGCCTCGGTCAGGTCGAGGGCCTGGGGGACGAACGGCGGCAGGGTGTGGATGCCCTGGCGGAACGGCTCGCTCCCCAGCTCTTCGTCGTAGGTTTCGAGGTAGTGGGAGGCGCGGACGATCGCCTCGGGGCCGGCGGCGGTGCCCTTGCCGTAGGAAGTGGTGCGCTCGAAGGGGAGCGGCAGCACGGCGGCGCGCGAGGTCTCGTAGCGGCGGTCTTCGTCCTCGAGGAGGGCGAAATTCCAGAGCGGGTCGGGCATCGGCGCAAACTACCACCGGCGGTCCGGGGCGTGGGCGCTCCTCCCGGCACCGGCGTTTGCGCTGGCTGGGGTGCCGGTCCGGGGCGTGGGTCTGAGGTGGCGGGGAGGAGCGCCCACGGCCCGGGCCTCGTCGGCGGGATGGGCGAGAATAGGCGGATGGAGATCGAGCTGCCGGAGGAGGTGGCGGAGCGGGTGGCGGGGGCCGAGCGGGTGGTGGCGCTGACCGGCGCCGGCGTGTC
>CAZNIX010000035.1:0-19331 GCA_964573125.1 uncultured Thermoanaerobaculia bacterium | reverse complement strand
GGGCGCGCAGCGCGCGCAGCTCGGCCCGCCGCCGCTCCTGAAGCCGCGCGTGGTCGAGCTGCCCGGTGAACGGCGGCCGGGCGGTCATGCGCAGGATCGCTTCGGCCATCACCGCGCGGTCGAGCGCGGTCAGCGCGAGCCGCTCGGCGGAGCGCTCGGCCGAGGGCGGCTCCCCCGCCGGCGGGCCGAGACGCGCGGCGAGCCGCGGCGCGGTGCGTTCGAAGATGAGACCGGCGAGCCGGTGGGTGCCCTCGAAGCGCAGGTGGACGTGCTCGTAGAAGAGGTCCCCGCCCGGCACCGCGCCGGCGCCGGCCAGCTCGCGCTCCGCGTCGACGAGATCGACGGCGGCACCCCGGCGTGCCGCCTCCGCGGCGACCTCGCGGATCACCGCGTTGATCGGGCGGTCGGCGCGGAAGCGCAGCGCGTCGAGGTCGCGCGCCTCTTCGAGGTAGCCCCGCGCCTCCTCGATCCGTCCGAGGCCGAGCAGCGCCCGGCCGGTCCGGTAGTGCAGCTCGGCGTGGCGGTCGTCGATCGAAAGCGCCTCGCGGTACGCCGCGAGCGCCGCCTCGAGATCCCCCGCGGCCTGGCGCCCGCTCCCGCGCTCGACGGCACCCTCCCAGCGCGCGCGGTCGGCCTCGCCGAGGTCCGGCCGGTGGAGCGAGGCGAACGGCGGGCTGTCCGCGAGGTCGACGGCGACGGTCGAGACGACGGCCGCGGCCCCGGCCTCCCGCGCGGAATCGAGCACGGCGCGGAGATTGCGCCGCAGGTGGTCGTAGGTCTGCTCGAGCCGGAGATCGTCCGCGGCGATCATGCGGCCGGTGAAGAGCTCCATGCCGCGCCAGCGGCGGACCTGCGCGCCGCCGCCGCCGCCGAGCCAGTCCGCCTGCCGCGCGAGGAGCTGGCCGGTGCGCGTGCCGCGCGCCGCGATCGCCGCCCGCGTGAAGGCGAGCCCGGGCGAGAAGCGCCCGAACACCGACCCCGGCCCGTAGGGTCCGACCACCTCGTTGTTGCCGAGGTAGACGACGAAGAGATCGGGCCGCCGGCGCGCGCAGTCGCGGGCGACGACGCGCACGACGTGCGAGTTGATCGCCGCCATCGCGGCGTTGACGACCTCGAAGCGCGTCCCCGGCCAGGCCTCCTCGAGCATCGTCTCGAGCACGCGCGCGAGCCCGAACCCGGGCGCCGGCGTCCCCATCGCCGCCGAGCCGCCGAGCACGAACACCCGCACGGCGCCGTCCGGCTTGCGCGCCGCCAGCTCGCCGACCACCGGCTCGCGCGCCACCGCGGGCGGGAAGAACCGCCAGCCGAACCGCTGGTTGGTGGTCAGGACGCCGGGGCGCCCCTCGACGGGAACGAAAAACGAGGCCGGGTACCCGTAGCCTGCGAGGCGCAGGCTGGCCTCGAGCGCCCCGAGCAACAGCGCCGGGATCAGCGTCGCGGTGAGGAACGGAACCGCCCACCGCCGCCGGCCCCGGAGCGGTGCAGCGCCGGGGCCGGGCCCGGACCGCTTCGCCGCCGGTGCCGGAGGGCGGCGTGCACGCCTGGGCCGGGCGACCATCGGCGGAGCAGTGTACGCGACCGCCGGCGCGATCGGCCTGCGAGAGCGTCCCCCGGCGTCCGCGAGTGGGTTCCCGATCGGGAATGCCGCCGCCACACCCGCGGTTGCGCCGAATCGGCCCGTTTTGGTATGGTCTCCCGCCCCCTGTGGCGCGTTCGTCTAGGGGTCTAGGACACCGGCCTCTCACGCCGGTAACACGGGTTCGAATCCCGTACGCGCTACCAAGCCTCAAGCTCTTACCGGCGATCGGTAGCCGAGGACCGGCCGAGGCTCCGAGAAACTCCGGGGCGGTTCGCGCGGGCTCGGGAGTCCGCGGGAGTGGAGTAACATCCCCTGTCTCAACGCACCGCATTGGGGCCCGGTCGGGACCGGGCCCGGGGAGGGAGAGCAATGAGCGTCCGTCCGACCATCGTCCTCGTGGCGCTGGCGGTCGCCGGAGCCGCGTCGAAGCTCGCTGCCCAATCCGCCTGCCCGGCGAGCTTCCTGGACCAGGGGGCCGTCGCCCCCGGGGCTGCGCTGACCTGTCGCTGCGCAGCCGAGCAGACCGCGGTCGGGAGCGTCTGGGGGAGCGGCAGGTACACCGCCGACTCTTCGATCTGCCGCGCGGCGGTCCACGCCGGCGCGATCTCGGCCGCGGGTGGGTCGGTCACCCTCTACGCCGGCGGTCGCTGCGAGAAGTTCACCGGCACGAACCGGAACGGCGTCGCGACCGCGGACTGGGGCGCCTACGACCGGACCTTCGCGTTCCGCGAGGGGGTCCTCTGTTCGGGAGAGTCGCCGGGCGCGTTGCCGGCCTGCCCGGGGAGAGGGGTCGACGTCGAGGACAGGCCGGGCGCCTGCGGGCTCGAGTGCTCCTGTCCGGCCGAAGCGACCGGCACCGTCTGGGGGAGCGACCGGTACACGGCGGATTCGTCGATCTGCGCCGCGGCGCGTCACGCCGGGGCGGTTCGGGCGAGTGGCGGCCCCGTCGCTGTTTTCCTCGGCGGCCGCTGCGAGTCCTTCCAGGGCTCGACGCGCAACGGCGTCCAGAGCTCCAACTGGGGCGCATACGACGCTACGTTCGGCTTTCGCTATCCGCTTCCGGCCTGCAGCCCGCCGCCGCCGCGCTAGTCGCACCCGACGGGCAGGTCGCGAAGGCGAGGCGACCGCCGGGGGCCCGGCCGAGGTCACGTCCCGGTCGAGCCTGGTCGTCCGGCGGGCGACGCGGCTCTTCGCACGCTCGCTCCCCGCGCGCCGGAGCCTCACCGCCGGCGGGCGGCAACGGCATAGGCGTCGAAGTACTTCTGGAGCGACAGGCCGGTGGAGCCGTAGTGGTTGGGTCCGGCGAGGAAGTCCGTCACGACCTCCCGGGCGCGAGCGATCTCTCGCCTCGCCGATGAGCCCAGGTCGACTCACGGCTGAAAAACCCTGGTTCCACTGGCCGTTTCCTCTCGTTGGAGCTCGCCCACCTGAACGAGCACGCCCGCCGACTGGTTCCAACTCGGGCCGGTTCGGGCTACCAGTCCTCCCTTCGATCGGCCCGGCAGCGCGTACTCGCTTCGCCGCTGGCCACGGCTACCTGTTTTCCTTCCAGTCGAATCGCCTCTTACGGCTCGGCGGCGCGCGCGGCGTCGAGGCGCCGCGCAAGCTCGGCGGGCATCGTCGCCAGCTCCCGCGCCGCGGCTGCCAGGGCCGCCTCGCCGCCGAAGCCGTGGAGCCATCCGTTCAGCCTGGCCGCGGCGGTGCTGCCGAGAAAGCCCGGGTTGCGGGCCGTCTCCTCGGCCACCAGTTGCGGAGCGAGGCGCTGCAGCGTGAACTTCTGGTGGAGCGGCTCCGCGGGCCAGAACTTCCCTGCCGGCGCTACCCGTGCCTGGACCTGCTCACCGATCGCCGTCGCCACACGACGCCGCGATGCCTCCGCGGCCCGGCGCTGCTCCGGCCCGCGGTAGAAGATGGCTGGGGCGACGCGCGTGAAGGGGCCGGGCTCGAGACCCGCGGGATGGCTGCGCCAGAACACCGCCAGCAGCTCCTCGTAGGAGATCCGCCGGGGATCGAAGGTCACCTCGACCGCTTCGACGTGGTCGCCGATCCCGTGATAGGTGGGGTTCGACAGCGAGCCTCCGGCGTACCCCGTGCGGGTGGCCACGACTCCGTCGAGACTCCCGAACCGGGAGTCCGCGGCCCAGAATCAGCCGACGGCGAAGACCGCGGTCTCGACCTCCGGGCTCCCGGTTGCTCGTCCCACCGGGGACGCGACAGCGACCAGGAGCAGGGCCGCCAGCCATCCGCGTGCGCTCGGTGAGCGGATCATGCTGGAGTGTACGCAGGCCGAGCTCGCGCGGATCGGCCGCCCCGCGTCCCTAACGCCGCGGGGCACCGCGGCCCGGATCGACGTGAACCTCTCCCGCTCGTCCGCGGGTGGGCCGTGGCTCGCGCTCATCCCCATGCACCCGAGCCCGAGGGCCGAGACCTCGAGGCCGCTGTTTCCGAGCTTGCGCGTCTCCGTACGCTGTCTCCTCTCGTCACTGCCGGCGCGCGGCCAGGGCGTAGGCGTCGAAGTACTTCTGGAGCGACGGACCGGTGGAGCCGTAGTGGTTGGGCCCCGCGAGGAAGTCCACCACGGCCTCCCGGGCCCGGGCGATCTCCCGCAGCCGCGCCACCGAGCGGCGGTGGCGCGGATCGTCGAGCGTCAGGTCGATCAGCTCGAGCGCGCGGTGGAAGGCCGCCTCCGCGAGCGCCGGGTTGCGCGCGGACCAGCGGACGGCGCGTCCGACCTCGCTGCCGACGTTGCCGAGCTGCTCGGCGAGGGTCAGCTCCCACCACCGGCCGGCGGCGAGCTCGCGGTGGCCCCGGCTCATCGCCGCACGAGCCGCTCGACGAGCGCCCGGATCGCTTCGCGGGTCGCGGGGTCGTCGACTCCCCGCGACCGGTTCCCGGACGAGGGGCGGAGGTTGATCATCGAATCGAATTCCAGCCAGTCGGCGCCGGGCAGGTCCGGGTAGAGATTGATGCCCCAGAGATCGGCCTGGGCGGAGCCTTCCGCCAGCAGCTCCGCCTCCTGGTCGGCGTGCAGCTCGGCGTCCAGCACGAGCACGCCGCGCCGGAGATCGACGACCCCCTTCACCAGGTCGCCGAAGCGCTCGCGCGCCAGCGCCCGCAGCTCGTCCATGCCGATGGGATGGGACTCGGTGACGCGTGTCATTCGAGAGCGCTCCACGCCGCTCTGGTCGTTTCGGCTTGCCAGAGCTCGCTAGCCTGAGCGAGCACGCCCGCCCACGTGGTTCCAGCTCGGGCCGGCTCGGGCTTCCAGCTTCAAGCCAAGTCAACAGAACAAGTTGCGAGCGAGTCGCTAGCGGCCGGCGGCGGCGCGGATCGGTCGGACGCCGCCAAGATCGATCGACTCAGCCTGCCTCAGGTCGTAGGCCGCCTGGAGGTTGATCCACAGACGTGCCGGCGTGCCGAGAGCGGCTTCGAGCCTGCGCGCCATTACCGGGCTGACCCCGGCCTTGAGGTTGACGACATCCGAAAGGGCTTTGCGGGTCACCCCGAGCGCGCGGGCTGCCGCGGTGATCGTGGTACCACGGGCCTCGAGCTCCTCGCGCAAGATCTCTCCCGGGTGCGCCGGGTCGTGCATCGTCTCCATCCGTCGATCTCTTAGTGGTAGTCAGTGGTAGTCCTCGTAGTCGAGATCGTCGAACTCCCCGTCGGCGTTGACCGAGAAGGTGATCCTCCAGTTGCCGCTTACGTCGACGGCCCACCTACCACGCTGATCCCCCTTGAGCGGGTGGAGACGCAAGAAGACAAACGGCCGGAGGTCGAGGAGCCCCTCTGCCTGGTGCAAGAGCGACAGCACGCGGCGCAGCCTCTGCGCGTGTCGGGGGTCGATGCCTCTGATGTCGCCGCTGCCAAACAAGCGTCGGAGTCCCCTGTGCCGGAAGCCGACGACCACCCGGCGAGTGTATAGCGCTAAGTGTCACTTGACAAGGCCCGCCTCGGCGGAGCCCGAGTATGAAGCTCCAGTGCGAGGTCTATCGAGAGTGAGGGGATGAGCATCGCCTCGGCGAAGATGCACGTCAGCCGGATCTCTCCGCCCTCCTCCCGCCCGCCGCCCGCAACTGCTCCAGCGCCGCCGCCAGGTCCGCGGCGACCGCGGTGCGCAGCTCCTCGGGGGCGAGCACCTCGGCGCGCGGGCCGCAGCCGAGGACGACGAAGCGCGCCTGCTCTTCGTCCTCGAACCAGGTGCGCACCGTCACCCAGCCGGCGGGGGCGCCGCCGTCGGCGGGCTCGACGGGGACGGTCTCGCGCCAGGTTCCGAGCGACGCCGCGGCGCGCGGCTCCAGGCGCACGGTGACTTCGTAGCGGGCGCGGTTTTTCCGCAGCTCCTCGGTCGAGGCCCGCCAGTAGGAGGCGAGGTCGAAGTCGGGAGGGCGGACGCACGGCTGGTCGAGGGGCGTCGCCTCCTCGATCCGCGACACCCGGTAGGTGCGGAACCCGGCCGGGGTGTTGGCGACGAGATACCAGACGCTCCCCTTGGCGACCAGGCCGAGGGGGTCGACGGTGCGCTCGACGCGCTCGCGGCCGGCACGCAGGTAGCGCATCGCGAGCTTGCGGTCGCGAGCCACGGCGTCCTGCACGACCGGGAGCAGCGCGAGGTTCTCGGGCGCGCCGTACCAGCCGGTCGGGTCGACGTGCAGCCGCCGGCGGATCGAGGCGGCCTGCTCCCGGAGCGAGGTCGGCAGCGCCGCCATCAGCTTGTCGAGCGCCGCCTCGGCCGCCCGCGCCAGGTGGGCGTCGCCGAGCACCCGCGGCTGCGCCATCAGGAGCGCCCGCAGCTCCGCCTCGTCGAGACCGGGCACCCGCGTCCGCCAGCCCTCGTCGAGCCGCCAGCCGCCGCCGGCGCCGCGCAGCGCGTAGACCGGCACGCCGGCCATGGAGAGCGCTTCCATGTCCCGCTGCACCGTGCGCATCGAGACCTCGAGCCGCCGCGCGAGCTGGCGCGCGGTCAGGCCGCCGTGGGCCTGCAGGAGCAGGAGCGCGGAGAGGAGGCGGTCGGCCCGCATGACGGTCGCGATGGTCGCCCGAGGATTATGACACTCCTTGACATATATGGGCGGCTAGCTTCCCCGCCACGGCCCGATGCGGGCCGCCCATCAGCGAGCGGAGGAGACAGCGATGCACACGACGGAGCGGCACCACCGCGAACCGGATCTCCGGCCCGTCCTGTACGGCGCGGCGGAGATCGGCGATCTGCCTCGGCACCGGGCTCGGCTCGCCACCCGGCCCGAGCCGAAGCTGGTGTTCACGACCTACTACGCCGTACGGATGGACCCGGGCGCGCTCTGGAACCAGGCAAAGCCGGCCCGCGAGCAAGCGTTCTGGGACGAGCACGCCCGCTACATGGACGCACTGTTCGACACCGGAGCGGTCGTCCTCGGCGGGCCCTACGCCGACCGCACGGGCTCGATGGTCGTCCTGCGCGCGCGCGACTCGGGGCACGCCCGGGAGATGTTCCGCGACGACCCGTGGACCGTGCACGACGTCCTCGTCGCCGGCGAGGTCAAGGCGTGGACGATCTTCCTCGACGGCCGCGACCGACCCGGCGAGCCGGGCCGGGCCGCCGCCCCCTCGACTTCGGCCTCGACCCCGGGAGGAGCGCGATGAGCCTGACCCTGACCGAACTGTTCACCACCCAGCTCGAGCGCGAGACCGGCCGCTGCCGCAAGGCGCTCGACAACGTCCCCGAGGGGCGCAACGACTGGAAGCCGCACGAGAAGTCGATGCCGCTCGGGTATCTCGCGACCCTGGTCGCGACCATGCCGGGATGGGTCGCGATGGCGATCACCCGGGACGAGCTGGACCTCGACCCGCCGGGGGGCGTCCCGCCGGAGGCGGGCGCGAAGTCCGGATTCCGGCCCCTGGTCTGGAGCACGCGAGGCGAGCTGATCGCGGCCCTCGACGACGCCGTCGCCAAGTCGCGGGCGGCCCTCGCCGGCACCACCGACGAGCACCTGGCGACGCCCTGGCGGCTGCTCGTCGCCGGGCACGTGGTGCTCGAGGACCCCAGGTACACGGTGATCGCGGAGACCTTCACCCACCTCGCGCACCACCGCGGGCAGCTCACGGTCTACCTGCGCCTCAACGGCGCGCCGGTGCCCGCGATCTACGGACCGTCGGCCGACGAGAAGAGCTTCGGCTGAGCGGTGAGGATAGGATCAGGACAGATCAGGACTACACATCCAAAACGGAGGATCATCATGAGGAACCGCAGATTGCTGAGCGCTCTCGTTTTCGCCTGTACCGCGACGCTCGCCGGCGCCGGCGCGGCGTGGGCGCAGCAGCACGAGGGGCACGAGATGCCCGAGATGTCGGCCGAGGACAAGGCGATGATGGAGGCCATGGAGAGGGCGGCGACGCCCGGACCGCAGCACGCGATGCTCGCCGGGATGGCCGGTGACTGGACCTTCGAGGGCACGTTCTGGATGGCCCCCGACCAGCCGCCGATGCAGTCGACCGGCACCGCCGAGCGGACGATGGCCCTCGGCGGCCGCGTGCTGGTCGAGAAGGTGACGAGCAGCTTCATGGGCGAGCCGTTCGAGGGCCACGGCATGACCGGCTACGACAATGTCACCGGCCAGTACTGGGGGGCCTGGATGGACAACGCCTCGACCGCGCTGATGACCTCGACCGGCTCGTGCGACCAGGGCAAGTGCGAGTGGCACTCGACCATCGTCGACCCGACGACCGGCCAGCCGGCGAAGATGCGGATGACCTCCGAGCACGGCGCGGACAGCGAGCTCCACCGCGCCTACGAGGTCGGCGCGGACGGCGCGGAGCGGCTGTCGATGGAGTTCCGGTACAAGCGGGCGCAGTAGGGCGGCGGCGGCGGGCGCGGGTCCCTTCGATCGCCTGCGCCCGCCGGCGGCATCAGCTCCGGATCTCCAAGCGCCGGCGCGGGCGCTTCGCTACCGGCCGGCCGGGGCGGCGGCGCGGGGTGGGTCGGCCGGCTCGCGGGCGAGCTGGTCTTCGACCCGCTCGACGAGCGCGTCCCACTCGTCGGTTTGCGAGCCGAGCGCGGTGTGCAGGACCTCGCCGGTCGGGGCGATCAGGAACGCGGCGGGCATCGCCGCCGGCCGGTAGTGCTCGGCGATCGCGTGGTCCTCGTCCCACAGCATCGGCAGACCGAGGCGGAGCGAGGCGGCGAGCCGGTCGCGGTCCTCGCGCCGCTCGTCGACGTCGACGACGAGGACGCGCAGCTCGGGATGCCGGCGCGCGAACGCCTCGAGGCGCGGCAGGGTCTCGCGGCACGGCGCGCACCACGACGCCGCGAACTCGAGCAGCGTCAGCCGGTCCGACGGCCCCTCCCAGGCGTGGCTCCGCCCGTCCTGGTCGAGCGCGGTGCGCGGCGGCTCGGCGGCCGGCGCCGCCCCGAGCGTGGCGAGGGCGAGGAGCGCACCCGCGGCGAGCGGCACCGGCGCGCGCCTCACCACGTCCACCCCAGGCCGAGCGAGGCGGTCGCGCCGTCGAGCCCGTCGTCGCGCGAGAAGAGGGTGAAGCGCAGCTCGTAGCGGCGGAGCCCGAGCCACCACGGATCGTCCGGCCGCGCCGACCCGCGCACGCCGAGCCCGTACTTGGTGGTCGCGATCTCGGCGAGGTCCCAGTCGGAGGTTAAGAACTCCTCGGCGCCGGTGAACGAGCCGGTGGGCCCGAAGTAGTCGCTCGCGCTCTGCGTGTGGTAGCGGAAGATCGGGAAGACCCAGGTCTCGGCCGCGGTCGGCACGCGGAAGTGGGTCTCGGCCGCGATGGTGTGGGCGGTGATCCCCCAGTCGTCGTCGTAGAAGCGGTAGTCGAGCTTCTGGACCAGCGAGCGGCCGAACGCGTGGTCGAGGCCGAGCCCGAGCGCGGCCCGGCCGCGCCGGTCGGGGAGGCGCTCGGCGACGCGCTCCTCGGCGCCGCCGGGCGGACGCAGCACGACCTCGTGGAACGGCGTCGAGAGCAGGCCGCTCTGCCAGGTGTAGTCGAGGACGAGCGAGCCGACCGTGCGCCGGCCGAGCACCTGGGTCACCGAGGCCGAGAGCGCGGTGGTGCCGCGGACGTCGTCGCCGCGGTCGACGCCGTCGATGTCGTAGAGCTCGACGGTGTCGGCGTAGTGGCGGAGGTTCGCGGCGAACGTGGTGTTGCGCTCGTTGAAGTCGACCGTGTAGCCGAGCCCGGCCGAGCCGGACTGGTAGTCGTACTCGTTGGAGACGCCGAGCGTCAACGCGAGCGCGGAGCGCTCGTCGAGCCGGCGCGTCGCGGTCAGGTCGGTGAACGCGCGCTGGTCGACCCGCGAGGCGCTGCTCACCTCGAGGTCGATGGCGTCGACCGACGCCGCGGTCACCTGGTCGACGCCGAGGTCGGCGCGCAGGCTCCAGTCGTCGGACACCGCCCAGCTCATCAGGATCACCGGCGAGAGCACCTGCTGGTCCTCGCTGCCGGTGCCGCCG
This sequence comes from uncultured Thermoanaerobaculia bacterium, assembly GCA_964573125.1. Classification (GTDB taxonomy): domain Bacteria; phylum Acidobacteriota; class Thermoanaerobaculia; order Multivoradales; family JBCCEF01; genus CAVSQV01. The sequence goes on along the minus strand of CAZNIX010000035.1, from coordinate 9,311 downwards.
GTGACCGCCGAGTGCTCGCCGTCCTGGTCGTAGTAGCTGAACAGGAAGTCGACGTCGAGCCCCTTCGGCGCCGCCGCCGGTGCGTCGTCGGGCGCCCGCAGGCCGGCGCAGCCGAGCGCCGCGAGGCCGACCGCCGCCAGCGCCGCCGGGCCGGCGCCCCGCCTCAGGTGCATCCGCAGCCGCCTCCGGACTTGCCGCCGTTCGCCCCCGCGGCGCCCTCGCGGTAGACCTCGACGTTGCGCTCGAAGCGCTCGCAGCGCGAGCCGTCCGGCTGCATCGGGGCGAGCGACAGGCGCTCGCGCTGCCACGGCTCGACGGTGGCGCAGCCGCCCGCGGCGGCGCCGAGCAGGATCGCCAGCGCGGCGATGCGGAGTCGTCCGCAGGTGGTCCTCCGGGTCATCGGGCCTCGGCGGCTCACTCGCCCGACTCCGGGAAGATGCGGAGTCGTCCGCCCGTGGTCCTCCGGGTCATCCTCCCTCCCCCGGCTCGAGGATCCGGCCGGCCAGGTTCTTCGACAGGTGGATCTTGCCCTGCGCGTCGACGAGCAGCCCCTCGACCCCGTTGAGCGCGTCGAGCAGGGCGAGGCCGTCCTCGATGCCCATCACCGAGACCGCGGTCGCCAGCGCGTCGGCCAGCTCGGCGTCCGGGCAGACGACGGTCGCGCTCCGCACCTCCTTCGCCGGGTAGCCGGTTCGCGGGTCGAGGATGTGGGAGAAGCGCTCGCCGTCGATCGTGACGTAGCGCTCGTAGTCCCCCGAGGTGACCACCGCCTGGTCGGTGACCTCGAGATAGCCGAACACCCGGTCGCGGTCGAGGGGGTTGGCGATGCCGACGCGCCACGCGCGCCCGTCCTCGCGGCGGCCGAACGCGAGCAGGTCGCCGCCGGCGTTGACCACGCCGCCGGTCGCGCCGTGCGCGCGCAGCACCCGGACGCCGGCGTTGGCGGCCCACCCCTTGCCGATGGCGCCGAAGCCGATGCGGGTGCGCGGGTCGCGCAGCAAGACCGTGCCCGCCGCCGCGTCGACGACCACCTTGTCGGCGCCGACGCCGCCGAGCGCCTCGCGCAGCGCCGCCGGGTCCGGTTTCGCCGGCTGCGCCGCCTTGAAGTCCCAGAGGCGCCCGACCGCGAGGAACGTGATGTCGAACGCGCCGCCGGTGAGCCGCGACACCGAGAGCGCGCGCTCGACGAGCGCGAGGACCTCGGGCGAGACCGCGACCGGCCGCACCCCCGCGTTGCGGTTGATCTCGCTGGTCTCCGAGCCTTCGATCCACTCCGAGATCAGCGCTTCCAGCCGGTCGATCTCGGCGTACGCGGCCTCGACCGCGCGCCACGCGGTCGCGGCGTCGGGGTGGACGGCGGTGACCTCGAAGCGCGAGCCCATCTTCTTGCGCACCGAGCGCGCGGTCTCGGCGCGGGCGGGCGCGGCGAACGGGAGCGCCTGGGCCGCGATCGTCGCCAGCGCCGCGGCCGCGACGACAAGCGGTGCCGGGCGTCGTGTGCTGTGCATGCGCCGGGTCCCCGGGTGGTGCAGAAAGCCAGTTGCGCCGCCGCCTCCGGCACGAGGGCCGGAGGAGCATGCCACCCCTTGAGAGGGTGGAGCCGGGCGAAATCCTTCGGGCCGGCCGCTCGGGACGTCCTCTCACCAAGACCGGATCGCCGACGCCGTCGTCGGGCGGCCCGAGGACGGCCAGCCGGGCGTCGCCCGCCGCGACCACGACCTGGAACGCGTCGCGCGGGAGGAGATCCCGGTTCGCGGTGCTGAACCCGGCCTCCTCGTGGAACCCCTCGATCGTCGCATCGAGGTAGCCGTCGCGGAAGACCAGCACCGGCACGGTGAGGTAGCGGCCCCAGTGGCGGCTGAAGCGGTAGTGCGCGGTGAGGTCGAAGAGCCCGAGCTCGAGATCGACCAGCTAGGCGTCCGCGCCGAGGCCGAGGATCGCCTCGACGTCCGCCGGGGTCAGCCTCACCCGGCCGCCGCCGCCCCGCGCCTCCAGGTAGGCGGCCACGTTGTCGCTCAGGACATAGGTGTTCTGGTAGGAGAGGTTGACCTCGAGCGCCCAGGTGCCGGGGGTGGCGCTGACCGCGTGGGCGGGCAGGAAGTCGAGGCGCAGGATGCCGAACGGCGTCAGGTCGCGCACGCGCAGGAGCCCGATGTGGCACCAGGAGTCGGCGGGCTCGGCCTCCGGCGGGTCGGCGGCGGCGGCGCCGGGTGCGGCGAGCGCCAGCGCGAGCGAGACGGCGGCGAGCCGCGCGCGGCCCCCGTGCGTGAGCGCGTTCATGGCTTGTCCCTCCCGTCGAAGTGCAACGAGGCCGCGCGCGCCGACGCCTTCCATCCGGCCTACAGCTCGAGAACCAGCCGCAGCCCGGAGTCGAGCGCCGCGAGGCCGTCGGCGGTCAGCGCACCGACGCGCGCGATCAGGTCGGAGCGCAGGACCTTCTGGAGGTCGTAGACGTTGGCGACGGACTCCTTCCTGAGACCCGTGGACCGGCGCGAGAGGCGCACGGCGCCGGGCAGGAGGGCGAGGTGCAGGCGGCTGGTCAGGGGAACGACCAGGAAGGTCCTTACTCGCGGATCGCGGACGCGGTCGGTCTGGACGACGACCGCCGGGCGGCGCTTGTCGACCCGGACCCACCAGACCTCGCCGCGCCGCGGGAGCGGCTCACCATTGGTCGTCGGCGTAGTCCTCCTGCATCCTGCGGCGTTGGTAGCGCCGCCACGCCTCCTCGTCCTCGGCGACGTCCCAGCCGTGACGGTCGACGTAGCGAGCGACCTGCTCGCGGATGCGCTCCGATTCGAGGAGCTGGACCAGGAAGCCCGAGCGGGTCGTGCCCCGCCGCCGGGCTTCCTCGTCGGCGAACGCGACGAGGTCGTCGGGAAGGGAGACGCCGAGCTTCACGAGCTTCATGGTAACACGCTCGGGAATACCCTGGTCAGACCGCGGGCGGTTTCGGGCCCGCGAGTCGGACGCCCCGTCGGCCCTGATCGCGCCGGTCAGCGCCGCTGCTGCTGACCGACGGCTTCACGAGCGATCGCGTCGGGCGGCTCGCCGGCGACGACTGGCGGCACCTGTCCCGGGAGTTCCGGCCGCCGAGCCTCGGCCGCAACCTCGCGCTGCGCGAGCCCCTGCGGCCGATCGCCCGGCGCCACGGCGCCTCGGTCGCCGCCGTCGCCGTCGCCTGGACGCTCGCCTGGCCCGGCGTCACCGGCGCGATCGTCGGCGCCCGCTCGCCGGCGCAGGTCGACGGCTGGATCGGCGCCGCGACGCTCACGCTCGGCGCGGAGGACCTCGAGGAGATCGCCGGCGCGGTCGCGCGGACCCGTGCCGGGAGCGGCCCGGGGAGGCCGCGCCCGGCACGCTGATCCGCGGATCCCTCAGTCGTCGCGGCGCCGGTCGACCCGGACCTGGCCCCGGATCTCGCCCCCGGGGAAGAGGCTGGAGTGGACGTTCGCGTAGACCACTCCCTCCGCGATCGCCCGCTTCACCTCCTCCCACTCCTCGGGGGCGATGCCCTGGCCGGCCGGTCCGATCACGTCGGCCGCCGACCTCGTCCCGGAGACCGTCGCCGGGGACGGCGGGCACTCCGGGGTGCCCGCCGGGCCGTTGCCGAGGTTGGAGCACAGGAAGATCGAGATGCCGCCGTTGACGCCGACCTGCCCGAGGTGCAAGTGCGCCTGGAGGACGTCGCCCTCGAGGTCGTCGTAGCTGAGGACGAAGTCGAGTTCCTCGCCGTCGTGGCTCAGGGTGCCCCGGAATGCGCCGTGCCCCGCGGTCGACAGCGACGGGACCTCGTCGAAGCTCTCGAGCTGGGCGCGGACGTGGCGGCGAGCGGCGTCCGCATCGGCAGGGACGAGCGCCGCGACGAGCAGGACCAGGATCGGGATGTACAGCTTCTTCACGGTCTACCTCCTTCGTGGGGCCGCTCGCCGGCTCCGGAGTACGGTTCCAGCGGCGGCGGGTGGGCGTTTCTCCCTCCCGTCGGTGCAGTCCTCCCACCCACGGCCGCGGTTCAATGCTCCCCTGCCGCGGCGTGCTTGCTCGCTGCAGGTCCCGTGCCCGGAGCGGCGCCGGACGGGACGGCTCGGCCGCGCCCCGGGGATCGCCTCCGGGTGGGCCTCCGCCGCCGCCCGGCGCGCCGCGGATGCCTGTTAGTCTCGACGCGCCATGCGCATCGCGACCTGGAACGTCAACTCGCTCAAGGCGCGCCTGGAGAAGGTCGCCTGGTGGCTCGAGCGGGCGCGGCCGGACGTGCTGCTGATGCAGGAGACCAAGCTCGCGGACGCGGACGCGCCGGCCGACGCGTTCCGCGACGCCGGCTACGAGCTGGCCCACCACGGCGAGGGGCGGTGGAACGGGGTGGCGATCGCCAGCCGAATCGGCCTCGCCGGGGTGGTGACCAACTTCGGCGCGCCGCTGCGCCCGGCCGCGACCCCCGACCAGGGCGACGACGAGCCGCTCGCCGAGGCGCGGATGATCGCCGCCGAGTGCGGCGGCGTGCGCGTGGCCTCGCTCTACGCGCCGAACGGGAGGTCGGTCGGCTCGCCCTTCTACCAGGCCAAGCTCGCCTGGTACGACCGGCTCGCGCGCTGGCTCGCCGACGCGGCGGATCCCGGCGAGCCGCTCGTCCTCGGCGGCGATTTCAACGTCGCGCCCGCGGACGCCGACGTCTGGGACCCCGAGGCCTGCCACGGCGGCACCCACGTCTCGCCGCCGGAGCGCGAGGCGTTCGCCCGGCTCCTCGGCTGGGGGCTGGTCGACGCCTACCGCCGCCACCACCTCGAGCCCGGCCGCTTCACCTGGTGGGACTACCGCGGGGGCTCCTTCTACAAGAACGTCGGCATGCGCATCGACCACCTGCTCGCGACCCGCCCGCTCGCCGAGCGCACGGTGGGAGCGGAGATCGACCGCGAGGCGCGCAAGGGCAAGCCGATCCCCTCCGACCACGCGCCGGTCACGATCGACGTCGACGAGCCCGGCCACCCCTTCGACGCCGGCTGGGCGTCGGCGGAGAAGCGGATCGCCGCCCGGCTCACGAAGGCCGGTTGATGGGCATGGGCGGCCACGGCGGCCGCGGGTTTCCGCTCGCGCTCGAGCTTGGTGATCCCGGCCTCCGGGAAGTAGACCTTGCCCGGATTCGACACCCCCACCTCGCGGCCCGCGACCTCGAGCACCACGCGCTCGCCCTTGCCCGCCATGGTCCGAGCATAAGGCCCCTGGCGGCCGACACCGCGGTCCGCGCAGAACAACGTAACAAAGCGAAGGGTGCGGTCGCCCGAAGGGTTCGGAATCTCGGGCGCTGAGCTCGATCTCCCATGGTCGCAGCTCCGCGCGCCTCCCGTGCCAGAAAAGGAGCGGCCCATGTTCGAGCACGACGACTGACCGGAACCTGGCACGACCTGATCGGTTGGCCGCCCGCTGCGCTACCCGGGCTCGTAGGCCGGCGGCGTCGGGGGCGGCCCGTCGCCGGTCCACTCGGTGCCCGCCGGCACGCCGGCCCGGGCGCGCGCCCGCTCGGCCGCTCGCGGCTCGCCGGCCAGCTCGTGGTAGCGGGCCTGGAGCAGCCAGTCGCCGGGCTCGAGCTCGCCGCCCTGGGCGCCGCGCAATAGCAGGAGGACGTCGCCCAGCCGCTCGAGCGGGCCGCCGGCCTCGGCGTAGACGGTGGCGAGCAGGCGGAGCGACGGCGGGTGGAGCGCCGCCGGCGAGCAGCCGGCGCCGCAGGCGCGCAGCGACCTCTCGAGCGCCTCGATCGCGCCCGCGGCGTCGCCCCGGCGGTGCAGGGTCGCGGCGAGCAGGTGGGCGAGGTCGGCGCGGCGCGGGAAGTGCCCGACCGACTCGGCGAGGAAGCGCGCGGCCTCGCCGTCCTCGCCGGCGGCGAGCAGGGCCTCGGCGTAGAAGAGGCTCAGCTCGGGATCGGAGAGGGTCAGCTCGTTGCGCTCCTCGAGGCGCGCGAGCACCGCGGCGTGGTCGCCCGTCTCGAGCGCCGCCTCGCACCACATTTCGGGGATCGAGAGCATGTCGCCGAGGTCGAGCGGTTCGTCGCCGAACGCCGCCCACGCCGCCTCGAGATCGGCGCGCGCGCCCGCGGCGTCGCCGCGCGCGAAGCGCCAGCGGCCGCGCTCGAGACGGAGCACCGGGTCGTCCGGGTCGGCCTCGGCCAGCGCCTCGATCACCGCCTGCGAGGCCGCGGGCTCACGCTGCTCGCCGAGATCGAGGACGGCGCGGCGGAAACCGGCCGGTCGGTCGCGGTAGCGGGGAGCCACGTCGTCGCGCAGGGAGCCTACGAAGACCTCGTAGAGCGCCTCGTCGGCCGGGAGTGCCTCCGCGTCGCCCGCATCGGCGTCGACCTCGGCCACCGGGGGCTCGTGCCCGGGCGGCTTGGCGAACAACCCGGCGACCGCGGCCGCCGCGGCGCGCCGCTTCGCTTCCGGGTCGTCGATCTCCGCGCCGTCCCGACCCCCGATCGGGTCGCCCGCAGCGGCGATCACCGCGCCGTCCCGGTCACCGGCCGGCTCGCCCGCGCCGGCGATCACCTCGGCGGCGCGATCCTCGGGCCGGACCTCCGGCGGCCCGCCGGCCGGCGCCGGCTCCCCGGCCTCGGCGAGCTCCTCCAGCTCGGCGAGCCGCGCCATGATCCTCCCGCGCTCGTCGTCCCCGGCGTGATCGAGCGCGCCGCGCAGCCACTCCGCGGCGTCGGCGAAGAAGCCCTCGGCCGCCGACGCGGCGGCCCGCTCCTCCGCACCCGCGACCACCGCCCGCCGCGCCTGCTCGGCGAGCTCCGCGATCTCGCCCGAAAGCGGCGGCCGGGCGCGTTCCTGCGCCTTGCGCGCGAGGCGCAGCGCGCCCAGCGCGTCGCCCGCGGCGAGCAGCCGCCGCGCCTTCTCCAGCCCCTTGCCGGGATCGGTGCCGAACATCGCGGTCGCGATCCTACCCGCGCCGGCCGGCCGTCGGCGCTGCCAGTTCCGACGCCCACACCCGACGAGGGACTTGCCGCAGACGCGGCGGACGAGGGAACCGGCCGCGCGCCGGCATGAGAGCCCCGACCTTACTCGCCCCGACGCTGCTCCCGGCGGAGCCGGTGAGCGTCTCCCGCAACGGCCGCCAGTAGGCCTCGTCTTCGCTGCGGCGGCTCTCCTCCTCGGCGCGCAGGGCGCGCGCCAGGCTGCCGTCGCGCTGGGTCTTCTTCGCCGCGACCAGATCGGGTAGCGACAGCACGTCGAGCGTCTCGCCGTCGAACTCGAAACTGGTCCGCCGCGCCCACAGCCGTAGGAACGGCTCGACGCCGCGCAGGCGGGTCATGACGTCGATGCGCAGTCCGCGGGCTTCGGGATGGCGGCAGCGGAAGTGGACCGCGAGCCCGGCGTCGAGGAACTCGCGCCGAAACGGAGGCACGGCGATCACCTCGGCGTCGAGGTCCGCCAGGGCGGCGCGCAGGCGATCGAGGTTGTCCGGGTCCGGGAGGAGCGCGAGGTCGACGTCGCGGCTAAACTCCGCCGCGCCGTACAACACGCACGCCTGGCCGCCCATCAGCAGGTGGTCGACCCGATGAGCCCGGATCGTAGAAAGGGCTTTGCGGATCGGGCTCGGGATCAAGGGAGCCTCCGAGGGCGAGGTAGTGGGCGAACAGGCGGGCGCTCTCGTTCCAGCGCTCCTCGGGGGTCATCTGAAACCAGTCCACCCATTCCGGCTCGTAGAGGTCTTCGAGCTCGACCACGCCGGGATGCTAGCAGGTCGCCGGCGCCGCTCGGCCGGAGGCGCCGCCGCTCACACCTGTCGCAGCTTCCAGCGGCCGCGGCGGAAGACCAGGATGGTGACCGCGGTGAGCAGGGTCTCGGCGGCGAGGATGGCGATGAAGACGCCGTTCTCCTCGAGGCCGGTCGTGCGCGCCAGGCCGTAGGCGAGCGGGATCTGGAACAGCCAGTAGCAGCCGAGGTTGATCCAGGTCGGGGTGTAGGTGTCGCCGGCGCCGTTGAAGGCCTGGACCATGACCATGCCCCAGGCGTAGACCGGGTAGCCGATCGAGACCACGCGCAGGCACGTGGCGGCGACCGCGGTCACCTCCGGATCGGCGGTGAAGAGCCCGACCAGCGGCCGCGCGAGGGCGACGAAGACGAAGCCGACCGCGGTCAGGAAGATCATGTTGTAGAAGCCCGAGCGCCAGACCGCGCGCTCGGCGCGCTCGGGCTTGCCGGCGCCCAGGCTCTGCCCGACCAGGGTCGCCGCCGCGTTGCCCAGCCCCCACGAGGGGAGGATCGCGAAGACGATGATCCGGATCGCGATCGTGTAGCCGGCGAGCGCGGCGCTGCCGAAGACCGCGAGGATGCGCACGAGGCCGAGCCAGCTCGCGGTCGCGATCAGGAACTGGAAGACGCCGCCCAGGGAGAGCCGCACCAGGCGCAGCGTGACCGCCGGGTCGAAGCGCATCAGGGCGGGGCTCAGCTTGACCCGGCCGCTACGGGAGAACAGCACCCAGAGCTGGAACGCGACGCCGGTGCCGCGGCCGATCGCGGTCGCGACCGCCGCCCCGGTCAGCCCCAGCTCGGGGAACGGCCCGAGGCCGAAGATCAGGCACGGGTCGAGCACGAGGTTGATCGCGTTGGCGAGCCAGAGCGCGCGCATCGCGATCGCGGCGTCGCCGGCGCCGCGGAAGATCGCGTTGTTGAGGAACAGGAGCACGATCACCGCGGAGGTCGAGAAGATCACCGCCGGGTAGCCCCAGCCGGCGTCGACCAGCCCGGGCGAGCCGCCCATCAGGCGCAGGAGGTCGCGCGCGAAGAACAGGCCGACGACCGCGACCGCCGCGGAGACCGCGAGCCCGAGCCAGATCGCCTGCGCCGCCGCCACCGCCGCGCCGCGCTCGTCGCGCTCGCCGACCCGGCGCGCGACCATCGCGGTGGTCGACATCGCGAGCCCGATCGCGACCGCGTAGACCAGCGTCAAGACCCCCTCGGTCAGCCCGACGGTGGCGACCGCGTCGGCGCCCAGCCGGGCGACGAAGAAGACGTCGACCACCGCGAACACCGACTCCATCGACATCTCGAGCACCATCGGCACCGCGAGCAGCAGGATCGAGCGGCCGAGGCTGCCGCGCGTGTAGTCCTGCTCGCTGCCGGCGAGCGCCTCCCACACCGAGCGCCAGAAGCCGCGCCCGGAGGCGGGCTCGCGGTCGTCGCCGGCGGTGGCCGCATCGGCGTCGGCGGTGCCCGCATCGGCGTCGGCCTCGGCGCCGGCCGCGGGCGGATCGGGGTCGGCCTGCGGCGCGCCCGCCTCCGCGGCCGGAGGCGGCGCGCCGTGCGGATGGGAGGGGTCTTCCT
>CAZNIX010000034.1:11451-19964 GCA_964573125.1 uncultured Thermoanaerobaculia bacterium | reverse complement strand
CCGCCGGCCGGCTCCGTGGCGCCTGCCGCGCGCCGGCCGCCGCGGCCGGCCGGCGGTGCGGAGCACCGGTGAAGCGGGGCATGCTGGCGTGACCCGCGGCCGCCACGCCGCGCCCGCTCAGGACCTGGACGGCGGTGCGCGCCAGGATCGCCAGGTCGAGGCCGAGGCTCAGGCGGTCGACGTACTCGACGTCGAGCCGGAAGCGCTCCTCCCAGGCCACCGCGTTGCGGCCATGGACCTGCGCCCAGCCGGTGATCCCGGGGCGCACCTCGTGCCGGCGCGCCTGCTCGGGGGTGTAGCGGTCGAGGTACTCGGTGAGCAGCGGCCGCGGGCCGACCAGGCTCATCTCGCCGCGCAGCACGTTGAACAGCTCGGGCAGCTCGTCGAGGCTGGTGCGGCGCATGAGCCGGCCGAACGGGGTCAGCCGCTCGGCGTCGGGCAGTGGCTGGCCGGCGGCGCTCTCGGTCTCGCTCATGGTGCGGAACTTGTAGAGGGTGAAGGGCCTGCCGCCGAGCCCCGGACGGCGCTGGCGGAACAGCACCGGTGGGCCGAGCGCCAGCCGCGTGGCCAGCGCGACGGCGGCGGCCAGCGGCGCCGCCGCCACCAGCGCCGGCACCGTCAACGCCAGATCGAGCCAGCGCTTGCCGCGCCGGCGGTAGAAGCTCGCGCGTTCAGCCATCGGGCAGCCCCCGCTCGGCGAGCAGGCGGCGTAGCTCCGCCTCCCAGGCGGCCCATACCCGCTCTCGCCGGAAGAGCCGCTCGGCCCGCACCCGGCCGGCTTCCCCGCGGAGGCGGGCCAGCTCGGGATCGCCGAGGTAGCGGCCGAGCGCGGTGCCAAAGGCGTCGACGTCCCCGACCGGAACCAGGGTGCCGGTCTCGCCGTCGACGACCGCGTCCACCGTACCTGTCGCGGCGTAACCTACCACCGGCACTGCCGAAGCGGCGGCCTCGAGCGGCGCATTCGGGAAGCCCTCGCGGTAACTGGGGAACGCGAGGACGTCGAGCAGGGCGTAGTACGGGGCGGTGTCGGTGGCGAAGCCGGCGCGCACCAGCCGCGGATGGGAGGTCAGCCGGGCGCGTACCGCCGGCGGCACCGGATCGCCCTCCTCGAAATCGCCGATCAGCAGCAGCCGGGCGTGGGGGAAGCGCGCCGAGACCGGGCCGTCGAAGGCGTCGAGCAGGTCGGCGATCCCCTTGTCCCGGGTGAAGCGGCCGACGAAGCCGATCACCGGCACTCCCTCCGGCAGGCCCAGCGCGCGGCGCAGCGATCGAACCTCCTCCCTTGCGGCCGCCGCGGCGGCGCGGGGGCGAAACCGTTCGACGTCGACCCCGTTCGAAGAGCCGTCGCCGACCACCGCGATCTTCTCCCCCGCAGCCAGTCCCAGGCTCAGGAACCGCCGGCGCAGGCTCTCGCTCACGCACAGCACCCGGGTCGCGCAGGTCGACGCGGTGCGCTCGGCCGCGGCGAGCAGCCGGCGCCGGGCACCGCGAGAGGTTTCGAGCCGGAGGCCGCGCAAGACGTAGACCCGGATCGGCACGCCGCAGAGGCGCGCGGCGACCATGCCGAGGAGCCCCGCCTTGGGGGTGCCGGCGGCCAGCAGGTGCGGCCGCAGGCGGCGCAAGGTCACGACCAGGCGCGCGAGCGCCACCAGGTCGCCCGCCGGCGCGATCTCGCGGGCCATCGGGACTCCGACCGCGGGGACGCCCTCGGCGGCGGCGGCGGCCGCGAGATCAGGTCCGGGCGCGCCGATCAGCGTGACCTCGAAGCCCCGTTGGCGGAGGAATCGGAGCTGGCCGCGGAGCAGGTAGCGGGCGGTGATGCCGTGCGTCACCAGCACCGCCAGGCGCGGGTCAGGCACGGGTGGCGATCGGAGCCCGCGCGGCCGCGACCGTCGGCGCCGGGCCGGCTCGGCGCTTCCAGGCGCCGGCGGAGGCCTCGAGCACCAGGTAGACCAGGAGCAGCAGCCAGAAGGTCCGCTCGGTGATGTGACGGTTGTACAGGTAACTCAGGCTCAGGCTCCAGAGCGCGACCATGAGCGCCAGGTAGGTCGCGCCATACGGGGTCCGACGCATCGCCACGAACAGCCGGACCGACCCCGCCAGCAGCAGCACCATCAACGCCGCGTAGAGGCAGATCCCGGTCAACCCCAGCTCCGCGACGAAGCGCAGCGGCGTGCTGTGGACCTCGTGGCCGGTGGGCGAATAGCGCGACTTGGCGAACGCCCCCCAACCGATGCCGAGGATCGGGTGCTCGTAGAACGCCTGCCGGACCCCCTGACGCTGGAGCTGGAAGAAGCTGCCCTCCTCGCTCTGTTCGTTCGGGTTCGCCGCCAGCGCCTGCTCGAGGCGATGACCGATCAGGCTCACGCGCTCCTGGAAGAACTCCGCCCGCGACGAGAACAGCGCCCCGGAGGTGTAGAAGAACGCGAGGAAGCCGACCGCCACCGCGGCGGTGCGCAGCGCCGCCAGGCGACGGCCGCGGTTGGCGGCCAGCCAGCCGACCGCGAGGGCGGCGAGGCCGGCGAACAGCGCCAGGTAGGCCGAGCGCCGGCCCGAGACCGCGACCGCGTAGAGGGTGAGGATCAGCGCGCCGTGCCCGAACCAGCGATCGCGCCGGCGGCGGTGGGGCCACAGCGCGAAGAGCATGACCAGCCAGAACGCGGTCAGCATGTAGCTCGCCATGTGGGCGCGGTTGCGAAACGGGCCGGCGGCCTGGATGTCCGCCTCCGCCTGCATGCCCTCGATCATCACCCAGGGTCCGACCACGAGCACCGCATAGGTGATCCAGCGCAGGATGCGCACCGGCTGGACCCCGTAGTGCAGGACCAGGTTGTAGAGCGCGAAGAGGAAGATGAGGAGGAAGAAGAGGATCACGGTCTGGACCAGGCCCATCCGGGCCTGCGCCGCGGGCACGTTGAGCTGCGACAGCGCGGCGGCGGCGAACATCAGGCCGACGACGGCGATGATCGGGTGCCCGCGCAGGCGCAACCCGGGCTTCCGGTAGTAGAGGAGAAACGCGGGGATCAGGATCGCGGCCACGACCTCGAACGGCCCGGCGTTGTTGCGGATGCCGGGGATGAACTTCGACTCCGTCAGGAAGCTCGAGAAGACCAGCAGCGGGCAGAGAAGGGCGAGCGGAAGGGGCAGCGCACGCACAGCGACGGCGCCGGCTCTCTGCCGGAGGGAGGGGCGCCGCTCCTCCGTGGACCCCGAGCTCACAGCCGCCGCCGACCTAGTCACGGGCGAATCCTACCCCGGGCGCGACAGCCGGAACGCCCGCCGCGTCCGGATAGTCCTCCGCTACGCGAGCTACCGCTGCGTCGAGTGAAGGGCCTCCGCCTGTGTCATGCTCCCCGCTCGCGCCGGTCATCGCGGAGCAACAGCATGCAGCGGGCGACCGCCGGCGGCGCCGCTGATGCTGGGCACGGGTTTCTTCAGCCCGGGCTCCGCGCGGGGCGACGAGGGTCGCGTCGGCGCTTTGAAGGCGCAGATCGCCCAGCCGCGTAGAAAGGAGAAGAGGTGAGGCCGCACAACGTCTCCGGGTACGGGACAGCTCGCCGGTACCTGCTCGTCGTGCTCGTGCTGCTGACGATTCCGGTGGCACCCGCCCTCGAGGCGGATCTGATACTCGGCGCCGGGCCTGGAGCGTTGCAGCCGGCCAGCGCGACGGGTGAGGCCGAGGCAGAAACGGAATCGAGCGCCCAGCCGTGCTTGACACTCATCATCACATGGGTACCGGTCCTGGCTCTGGGCGTGGTCTGGATCTGGTTCATGCGTCACTACGCGAAGACCATGCGGCGGAGCCGGCAGCACATGGACGATCTGGAGCGGTTGACCAAACAAATCGTCGAGGCGCTCGGCAGGATCGAGCAGGCCCTCGACCGCAAGTGATCGGTCAGGGAGCGTGAACGCCATCCCCGCGCCTCCGGCACATCCAGGAGCTGAAGGCGAGGCAGGGCATCGACTACGACTGTCACGCGAGCTACCGCTTCGTCGAGCGACGAGCTCCCGCCGACGGTGCGGACGGGAGATTGCGACAGCCGCTTCCTCCGGCCCGGGTCATCCCGGTGACGAGGTCGGCGAGCCGGTCGGTGGCGCCGCTCGTGACCGCGAGGTGGCGGCGGAGGTAGGCGTCGGCCTCGGGGCGTGATCGGCCGCGAAGCGCGAACAGCTCGGCCGCGCGCGCGGGCAGGGTGGCGTCGCACGCGAGCCCGAGCGCGCCGCCCCCGGCGACGTAGTCGTGGACGAAACCCACCCCCGGGAGCGCGACCACCCCGAGCGGCAGGCCGAAGAGCAGCGCCTCGAGGCCGACCGTCGAGGCGAGGATCACCGCCGCCGCCGAGGCCGCGAGCAGCGGGTAGAGCGGTACCTTCTCGAGCACCGCGACCCGCGCGGCGTCCGGGAGGCCGGCGAGCGCGGCGCGGGTCTCCTCGGCGCTCTCGCGCGCGTGGAGGGAGATCGCGAGCGCGAAGTCGCGGCGCGCGTGGAGCGGCGAAAGCCCCTCGACGAGCGCGCGCAGGAGCCGGAGCTTCTCGGCGTGCGAGCAGAAGCCCTGGTCGTCGATCGGGTTGCTGATCAGGACCAGGGTCTCCGCGCCGAGACCGAAGCGCGCGCGGAGCGCCGCGGCGGACGCGCGCCAGTCGGTGGCGGCGATGACGTCGAAGCGCGGGTTGCCGGTCAGGTGAATGCGCTCGGCCGGCACGCCCACCGCGCGGAAGTACTCGCCGCTCGCCTCGCCCCAGGCCGCGATCGCGGCGGCGCCGCCGGCGCCGTAGACGGACCGGCCCGCGCTCGCCGGCAGCGGGAACCGCACCCCTTCCTGGGCGAGCAGGAACGGCACGCCGCGGCGGTGCAAGAGCGCCGCGATCCGCTCGTAGGGGTAGGCGGCGTCGTTGGGCAGGACGACGAGGTCGGGGCGGGCGGCGAGGAGCGCGCCGACCGGCCGGCGGAGGAGCGCCGCCCACGCCGCTCCCTGCGCCAGCCGGCGCCTCCGCGACGGCGGCCCACCCGCGCCGCCCGCCATCGCCGAGGGCGAGCGGAACGAGAACGGCACCGCGCGCCGCAGCGCGATCCCCGCGCGCGCGAACTCCTCGACCGGCGAGCGCAGGCCCCGGAACTCGCACAGCGAGAGCACCCGGCACTCGACCCCCGGCCGCGCCGCGAGCGCCGCCGCCACCGGCAGGAACATCGCCGCGTGATGGCGATCGTTGGAGAGGACGAAGGCGATGCGGGGCACGGTGCTCCTCAGCCGCACGTCGGCGAGCCGGGACCGCCGGCACCGGCGGCTCCCGGCGGCAAGCGGCGGATCATCGGTCACCGCCTGGCGCCGGCGTCGCGGCCCGGATGGCGGAGCGGGCGATTGCGGGCAATCGGCGACGGATCATGCGGGCGGCCTCAAGCCGGCGCGACGCCGGCGGCGGCCCCTTCGGCCGCCGCGACCTGCTCGTCGATCGCGAGCCCGATCGCCTCGGCGTTCTCGACCACGTAGGCGATCTCGTCGAGCGGGCTGGGCGAGGGGCCGCGGCCGTGGAGGTGGGCGGCGAACGCGGCGATCAGCCGGCGGTGCGGCGAGTCGCGGCGCAGGCGCTCGGCGGCCCAGCCGAGGCGGTCGGGGAGCGCGCTCGCGAGCGCGCCGAAGCCGTCGAGCAGGCCGGCGCCGGCCGCGCGCCGCCAGCGGCGGTCGCGGCGGCGGGTGAGCTTCGCGGCGTCGGAGAGGAGATCGACCTCGATCGCGCCGTCGGTGCCGATGAGGGTCAGCCGCCGGCGGTTGAGCCGGCAGGCCGAGGAGTAGTGGAGGGTGGCGACGACGTCGGCGCCGGCGAGCGCGACCAGCACCTCGCCGGCGGGCGCACCGCCGTGCTCGGCGCGCACCCGGCGCGCGAGCACGCTCGCCACCTCGAGCGGTCCGGCGAAGCTGTGGACGAGGTACAGCTCGTGGGGGAGGGTTTCGAACCAGCGGCCGCCGGGGAGCGCGTGCGACCAGTGGCGGCCGCCGAGCATGCGGTCGCTCGCCGGGTCGGTCAGGAACTCCCGCTCGAGGCGCAGCAGCGTCCCGATCCGCCCGGCGGCGAGCCAGCGCATCGCGGTCTCGACGCCGCGCGCGAACTTCAGGTTGTGGACCACCGCCAGCTCGCCCGCCGAGCGCTCGATCGCGGGCGCGAGCGCGCGCCACTCCGCGGCGCGGGTGACCACCGGTTTTTCGACCAGGACGTGGCGCCCGGCCTCGGCGGCGCGCCGGATCAGCTCGGCGTGGGTGTGGGGCGGAGTGCAGACATCGACCACGTCGCAGGCCGCGATCAGCTCACCGGCGTCCGCGAACACGCGCGGCAGTCGGAACCGCCGCGCGCGCGCCTCGGCCTGCGCCCGGTCGAGGTCGCAGATCCCCTCGACCCGGCACCCCGGGGCGCGCCGCCAGGCGGCGAGGTGCGCCGCCGCGATGTGACCGGCCCCGAGGAGGCCGACTCGGAGCAGGCCGACGCTCAGTTCCGCCATCCGCGAGACCCTCCTGGCTCCAGCCCCCGCCCGCCGTGGCCCGCCGGGCCGGCGGCAACCCGCCGGAGGCCGTCTCGACGGCGTCGTGACGCCGCCCGCCGGCGCCGGACCACGGCACAGTGGGGTGGAACCCTCCGACGACGGCTCACGAAGGTCACCGCAACCCACCGCGCCCGTGGCGGGTTCCAGAGCGCTCGTCGCCCTCGATCTCCGCCGCGTAGGTCGCGACCGCGCGCTCGACCGTGAAGCGCTCGACCGCGGCGCGGCCGCGCGCGGCCAGCTCCCGGCGCAGGCCGGGGTCGTCGAGCAGCCGGCCGAGCGCCGCCGCCAGCGCCTCCGGATCGCCCACCGGTACGAGCAGCCCGCTCTCGCCGTCCGCGATCAGCTCGCACGGCCCGGTCGGGCAGTCGGTCGCGACCGCCGGCGCGCCGCAGGCCATCGCCTGGACCAGGACGCCCGGCATCCCTTCCCAGCGCGAGCTGAGCACGAACGCCGTGCACCGGGCCATGAAGCGGAAGGGGTTGGGATCGAAGCCCGCGAGGTCGACCGCCTCCGCCACTCCCAGCTCGGCGGCGCGGTGGGCGAGCCGCTCCCGGAGCGGGCCGTCGCCGAGCACCACCAGCCGCGCCGGGTGGCGGCGGCGCAGGCGGGCGAGGGCGGCGAGCAGTGTAGCGAAGTCCTTGACCTCGACCAAGCGCCCGGCGGCGAGGAGCACCGGGCCGCCGCCGGCGAACCACGGATGCGCGACCGGCTCGGCCGCGAGCGCGGCCAAGTCGGGGCCGACGAGCGGGTTGTCGATCCGCACCACCCTCTCCGGGGCGAGCCCGAGCCGCGCGATCAGCTCCCGCCGCAGCCCCTCGGAGACCGCGGTCACCGCGTCGGCGCGCCGGTAGAGCAGGCGTTTGGCGGCGAGCAGCGCCGCCCGCTTCCACGCCGGGCGGTCGGCGCGCTCGAGGCTCGAGCGCTCGGAGAGCACGAGCCGGGCGCGGCTGCCCGCGACCCGGTGCGCCAGCGCCGCCGCCAGGTTGGCGCCGCCGGAGGTCGAGAGCAGCACGTCCGGCGGCTCGCGCCGGAGCAGGCGGGCGAGCGGCCGCCAGGCGGTGTAGAGGCGCCCGCCGCCGAGGTCGCGCACCGGCACGTCGGCCGGCACCGCGCCCAGCCACGGCCCCTCGGCGCGCATCAGGACCAGGGTCGGCGCGAAGCGGGCGCGGTCGAGCCGCTCGAGCAGCGTGAGCGTCACCCGGTCGGCGCCGCCCTCGCCCATCGCCGGGCGGAACACCATCAGGCGCAGCGGACCGGCGCGGCGATCCGTGAGGGCGGACTCAGAGGCCATCGAGCACCGTCCGCGCGCGGGCGTCCCAGGTGTGGTGGGCGAGGAGGTCGGCGCGGGCGGCGCGCCCGAGGCGCGCGCGCTCGGCGGGGTCGGCGAGGAGGCGGCGCACCGCCCGCTCCCAGGCGTCGAGGTCGTCGGGCGGGACCAGGAGCGCGGTCTCGCCGTCCGCGAGCACCTCGCGCAGGACCGGCAGGTCGGAGGAGACGATCGCCCGCCCGGCGGCCATGTACTCGAACAGCTTCAGCGGCGAGAACCAGCCGGAGTCGTAGCGCCGCCCGCTCGCGACTGCGACCCGCCGCTGGTAGGGCATCAGCAGGAGGTCGAAGCCGCGGGTGCGCGCGGGCAGCTCGGCGGGCGGGACGAAGCCGTGGAGGATCAGGTTCGCGGGCGCGCCGGCGCTCTGCCAGCGCGCGAGATCGGCCGGACTGCCCCCGATCACGTGCAGCTCGCAGTCGGGGATCCGACCCGCGAGCACGGCGAGCAGCTCGACCCCGCGGCCGGGATAGAGGTGGCCGACGTAGCCGAGCCGGGGCGGGCCGGGCGGACGCGCGGCGGACGCACCGCCGGCGGTGGCAGGCGAGCCGCCGGCCGGCGTCGTTTCGGGCTCGGGTTCGGGGGACGCCGCCCCCAACGCCGCGCCCGCCGACGGCGGCTCGGTCGCCCCGTCCAGCGGCGGATCGGCGGCGTC
>CAZNIX010000034.1:0-11441 GCA_964573125.1 uncultured Thermoanaerobaculia bacterium | reverse complement strand
TCGAGATCACCACCAGGGGCCGGAAGGAGGGCGCGGCGAAGAGGGCGCGGTGGAGGCGCCGGGACAGCCGCCCCCCGGGCGGCCGGTGGGCCTCGAACACCAGCGGCAGGCCGAGCCGCGCGGCCATCCAGGCGCCGGCGGGGTCGCGGGCGTAGACGAGGTGGACGTCGCCGCGCCGCGCGCGCACCAGCCGCAGCAGGCCGAGCGCGTAGACCAGCCCGCCGCCGCGGGCGTCGGGGCGCCGCACCCCGGTGAGCCGGAACGACGGCTCGACGCCGTAGAACGCGAACGGGTCGGCGACCCCGGGCTCCTCGCGCTCGGGGCAGCGCTTGGTCACCAGCTCGACGCGGTGGCCGGCGCGCGCGAGCGCGGCGCACATCTTCATCACGTGGACGCCGCTCGCCCGCCGCGACGGGACGTAGGAGAGCGAGAGGTAGAGGATGTTCACTCCGGTGGCACCGTCGGTGCGCCCCGCAGGGCGGCCTGGTCGCCCGCGGCGACCGCCGCGAGCACCCGCGCGAGCCGCGGGCCGTTGACCGCGAGCGAGAAGCGCTCGCGGACGGTGACGCGGCCGGCCGCGCCGAGGCGCCGGCGCAGCGCGGGATCGGCGAGCAGCGTCCCGAGCCTCGCCGCCCACTCCTCGGCGGTCGTCGCGAGCAGGCCGTTCTCGCCGTCCCGGATCGCGAACCGGTTGTCGCCGACCGGGCTCGCGACCACCGGCACGCCGGCGGCGAAGTACTCGAGCAGCTTGGTCAGGAGCTTGCGGTTGAACGAGGCGTCGGTCAACGGCAGGACCGCGACGTCGAAGCCGGCGATCGCCTCGCCGACCCGCTCGGGCGCGAGCCACTCGACCGCCTCGAGCCGGTCGCCGAGGACGGCGCGGAACTCCGCGACCAGCCCGTCCGCGCCGCGGGTGCCGATCAGCCGGAAGACGTACGGCCGCTCGATGCGGGCGAAGACGGGGAGCAGCAGGCGGAGGTTGTCGCGGTGCCAGGCGGCGCCGCCGACCCAGCCGACGACCGGCGGCCGCGGCGACGATCCCGCCGCGGCACCCGCCGCCGCGGCGCTCCCGGCCGCGCCATCGCCGATCCCCCGCACCTGCTCGGCCTTGACGCTGTTCGGGATGACGTGCACGTTCCGGTTGCGCCGCCGCGCCCAGGCCGCGAGATCCTCGCAGCTCACGACCACGGCGTCGGCGAGGCGGGTCAGGAGCGCGGTCTTGCCCGGCGAGTGGACGAAGATCGGATCGCAGAAGTCGAACACCATCCGGCGCCGGAAGAGCAGGCGATGGAGCGCGGCGAGGGCGACGAACGGCGTCGAGTGGATCGGCCGCTGGAGGTAGACGACGTCGCCCCGGCCGGCGCGCCGCAGCTCGCGGTCGAGGCGCCGGAGGTCGGCGAGCGCGCCGCGCCGCGGGCGCAGCCCCATGCGCAGCGGCGGCGCCGAGACGTGGGCCTCGATCCCCTGCGCGCGCAGCGCTTCGGCGAAGAAGAACGACCGGTAGCGGCTGCTCGCGACCCCCTCGTCGCCCTTGGGGAAGAAGAAGACGCGCATCGGCCGCCCGTGGTCGCTCGGCGTCAGGCCAGCCCGCGCCGGCGCAGCTCCCCCTCGGCGAGCCCGAAGCGGTCCTCGGCGGTCTCGCCCTCGGCCCAGGCGGCCAGCTCGGCGAGGCCGTCGGCCAGCCGCACCGCCGGCCGGTAGCCGAGCGCCGCGAGCGCCGCGACGTCGGCGAAGCAGTGGCGGACGTCGCCCGAGCGGAAGCGGCCGGAGACCTCGGGCTCGAGCTCTCCGCCCCGGCCGTAGAGGTCGATCAGGAGGCGCGCGAGGTCGACGACCGAGATCGCCTCGCCGCTCCCGACGTTCAAGACGCCGTAGTCGGCGCGCTCGTCGGCGAGGACCAACCGGCACGCCGCGACCACGTCGTGGACGCTGACGAAATCGCGCCGCTGCCGCCCGTCCTCGTAGACCAGCGGCGGGTTGCCGGCCTTGATCCGCGCCGAGAAGATCGCCGCGACGCCGGTGTACGGGTTGGACAGCGCCTGGCGCGGGCCGTAGACGTTGAAGAAACGGAGCGCGACCACCGGCAGGCCGTAGGTGCGGCCGACCGCGAGGCAGAGCCGCTCCTGGTCGTACTTGGTCAGCGCGTAGACCGACGTCGGGTCGGCCGGCTTGTCCTCGCCGGTCGGGCGCGCGGCCAGCTCGCCGCCGCAGCGCGGGCAGCGCGGCTCCCAGCGGCCGGCGGCGAGGTCCTCGGGCCGGCGCGCGGCGGCGACGGCGTCGCCGCACGAGGGGCAGCCGTAGGCGCCCTCGCCGTAGAGGCTCATCGACGACGCCACCACGAGCTTGCGCGGGCGCGCGCGGGCGCGGTTGACCAGGTGGTCGAGGAGCGTCGCGGTGCCGAGCGTGTTCGAGCCGACGTAGCGCTCGATCTCGTACATCGACTGCCCGACGCCGACCGCGGCGGCGAAGTGGAACACCGCGCCGGCGCCCTCGAGGCAGGCGGCGAGCGCCCGCTCGTCGCCGACCGGCGCGAACGTGTACTCGGCCTCGGGGTTGAGATAGCCCGGCGGCTCGCCGCCCGGGTGGACCTGCGGGTCGAGCGCGTCGAGCACGCGCACCCGGTGCCCCGCGGCGAGGAGCCGGTCGACCAGGTGCGAGCCGATGAAGCCGCAGCCGCCGGTGACCAGGACGGTTTCGGTCATCTGCTCGTGGTCCTCACGGCGTCTCCCTGCGGCGCGGCCGGCGCCGGTCCGGCGGCCGGCGGTGCGCCGCCGCACAGCCGCTCGACGACCCACGGCCGGATGAGCCCCGCGATCTCGCTCGCCATCGCGGCCGAATAGTGAACCCGGTCGACGTAGAGCCGCTCGCGCCGCCCGCGCTGGACGTCGGCCAGCCAGAGGAACCCGGGTGCGGTCAGCCGCGGGTCGCCGGCCCGCCGCAGCGCGTCCATCGCGGCGTAGCCCGCGACGATCCGGGGCTGGTCGGGGAGCAGGTCGCCCGCGCCGTCCCACAGCGGGTGGGCCGCGAGGTCGTAGCCGACCACCGGCACCGGCTGCCAGACGAACAGCGCCGCGACGCCGTGCGCGGCCGCCGCCGCCGCAACGATCTCACGGTTTCGCAGCCAGCGCGAGACGATCCGCCGCGCCTCGTCGTCCGGATCCCCGGGGCGCTCGGGCGGGCGGGAGCGCGCCGCCCGCTCGAGCCACGACTTGAGCAGCCGCGCGAGCGGCAGGCTCCCCAGCGCGCGGCGGCGGAGCCGGCCCTCGCTCTCGGCCATCAGCTCGCCCAGGCGGGCGCTGAACTTGGGCTCGCCGTCGGGGTAGCCGAACTCGTTGAGGCCGTCGATGAAGATCGCGGCGTCGGGGCGGTTGCCGTCGACCAACAGGCGCTCGAAGAGCGCCCGCTCCTGGGAGCTGAAGTAGTTGGCGCGACCGAAGTTGTAGACCGCGAAGCGCCCCGTGCAGGCGGGCTCGGCCGCGAGCCGGCGCTCGAGCGCGGCGGGGATGGTCTCGGCGTCGGGGAGGCCGTAGCCGAAGGTGGTCGAGCCGCCGAACACGAACACCGTGCGGGCGGCGGCCGGCGGCGGCCAGACCGCGACTCCGCCGCCGCCGCGGAAGCCCGCCGGGTCGACCGTGACGTAGCGGCCGCGGACGGTGCGCTCCCGGAACTGGGTGAACGGCTCGTAGCGGTAGCCGACGCTCCAGGTCTCGCGCAGGAGCGCGCGCACGCGGGCGGGGTCCTCCCCCGGATAGAGCGCGGCCAGGGTCGCGGCGTCCCAGCGCAGCGGGCCCGGCTCCGGCTCGGCCAGCCAGCTCGTGCGCAGCAGGACGAGCGCCGCCAGGTTGGCGGCGGCGAACAGCAGCGCGGCGTTGAACGCCATCAGCGCGGCGGCGCGATAGGCGCGGCCGAAGGCCCCGCGGCGCTCCCCGCCGGGGGTCGGCCGCTCAGCCGGCATCGCCGCCTCCCGCCGCCGCGTTCTGGAGTCGCCAGAGCCGGGCGTAGGGCCCGCCGGCGGCGAGCAGGTCCGCGTGGCGGCCGCGCTCGACCACCCGTCCGCACTCGAGCACCAGGATCAGGTCGGCGTCGGCGACGGTCGCGAGGCGGTGCGCGATCGCCAGCGTCGTCCGGCCCGCGCTCAGGTCGCGCAGCGCCTCCTGGACCTGGCGCTCGGAGCGGCTGTCGAGACCGGTGGTGGCCTCGTCGAGGATCAGGACCTGCGGGTCGCGCAGGAGCGCGCGGGCGATCGCGATCCGCTGGCGCTGGCCGCCGGAGAGGCCGTGACCCTGGTCCTGGATCGCCGTCGCGTAGCCGGCGGGCAGCTTGGCGATGAACTCGTCCGCGTGCGCGGCGCGGGCGGCGGCGGCGATCTCGTCGTCGGTCGCGTCCGGCTTGCCGAACGCGATGTTGTCGCGCACCGTGGCGTGGAGCAGGTGGGTCTCCTGGCTGACCACCCCGAGCTGCTCGCGCCAGGCCCGCCAGTCGATCGCGCGCAGGTCGACGCCGTCGATCAGGATCTCGCCCGCGGTGGGGTCGTAGAAGCGCAGCAGCAGGTCGGCGAGCGTCGACTTGCCGGCCCCCGACTCGCCGACCAGCGCCACCGTCGCGCCACGGTCGAGCGTGAAGCTCACCGCTTCGACCGCCCACGGCCGGTCCGCGCCGTAGCGCAGACCGACGGCGCGGAACTCGATGCCGCGGGTCAGGCGGCCGGCGGGGCGGTCGCCCCGGGCCGGGTAGCTCTTGTCGTCGCGGCGCAGGAACGCGGCGATGCGCTCGACGGCGGGCAGGTACTGGTTGATCGCGCCGCGGGTCTTGTGGATCGTCGACAGCCGCGGCGCCATCCGGTAGAGGACGAAGACGAAGGTGGCGAAGCGCGCGAACTCCGCGGCGTCGCGCAGCCCGACCAGCAGGTAGCCGGCGATCAGGAACAGCGCCACCCCGAGCACCGCGATGGTGTCGATCACCGGCGACAGCGAGGCCGCCCACAAGAGGCCGCGGCGGGTGGCCTCGCGGCTGGCCGAGATCGCCTGATCGGCCTGCCGGTAGGCGTGCTCCTCGCGGGCGAACGTGAGCACCAGCCGCAGGCCGTGGAGGAACTCGACCGTGCGGGCGCTGAGCGCCACCGCCGAGCGCTTGAACGCCGTGGCGCTCTCGCGCACCCGGCGCACGATCGGGCGCACGCCGGCCGAGCCGAGCGCGGCGATCGCCACCGCCACCAGCGTGGCGGGCCAGGAGAGCCAGAGCAGGATGCCGCAGTAGCAGACCAGCAGCATGAGCTGGTCGATCAGGGTGTTGAGGCGCTGGAGCGCCTGGCCGAAGAGGTTGACCTCGTCGACGTGATGGGCGAGGTCGCCGGCCTGCCAGCGGCGGGTGAAGCCGAAGTGCATCGCCGTCAACTGCCGGAAGATCCGCCGGCGCAGGTCGGCCTCGGCGTCGGCCTGCAATGCCGCGGCGCAGGCGTCGCTCGTGAAGCGCAGCAGGCTGCGCAGCACCTGGGCGGCGACGGCGAGGCCGACCAGGGTGAGGAAGAAGCGGTCCTGGCCGAGCTGCCGGCGCCATTCGCCGGCGACCTCGCCGAGCCGGCCGAGACCGCCGCCGGCGGCGGCCTCGGGGCCGGCGAGCGCCTGGACGGCGAGCGCGAAGAGCCCCATCGTCGCGCCCTCGAGCAGGGTCGCGGCGAAGCTGCTCGAGACCGCTCCCGCGGCGGCGCCGCGGTGGCGCCCCAGCTCGGCGAGCAGGAAGCCGCGGGCCGTCCGCGGCTGTGCTACTGTCGAGGCGCCCACCGCCCCCTCCGAGCGCCGCCGGCGACGCGGGGCGACCGGACCTCGCTTCCCACCCCGTCGTCCCCCGTGCCGCGCCGCAGGATGAAGAGATGATCTCGGCTCCCGATCCCGCCGCCGAGGGCGTCGCTGCGGCCGCCCGGCCGGCCATCCTCCAGCTCACCGCCGCCGACGACCACGGCGGCGGCGGGGTCGTGGCGTGGGGCCTGCGCCAGCGCCTGCTCGCGCGCGGCCATCGGGTGCCGATGGTCGTCGGCTTCAAGAGGTCGGACGACCCGGGGGTGCGCAGCCTCTACGACACCCCGATCAACCGCGCCCTGAGCCGGCTGCTCGGGCGCCGGAACCTGCGCGCCGGCCTCCACCGCCGCCTCTCGCCCTGGCTGGCGGACGACATCTCGCTGCTGCCCGGCGCGGCGCTGCTGCGCTGGCCGGAGTTCGAGGCGGCGGACCTCGTGCACGCCCACATCCTCCACAGCCTGTTCTTCAACCTCGGCCTCCTGCCCGAGCTGGCGCGGCGCAAGCCGGTGGTCTGGACGCTGCACGACGAGTGGCCGATCACCGGCTACGCGATCTGCTCGGCGTGCGACCACTGGCGGACCGGCGGCTGCGACTGCGAGCCGATCGGCGTGCTCCGCCCGCACCGGTGGAACAACACCGAGCGCCTGTGGCGGCGCAAGCGCCGCATCTACCGGCGCACCCCGCTGACCCTGGTCGCGCCGTCGCGCTGGCTGGCGGAGCGGGTCGGGCGGAGCATGCTGGCCGACAAGCCGCTGGTCGTCATCCCCAACGGCGTCGACACCCGGCGGTTCCGCCCGCGCGACCGGCCGCCGTTGCGTCGCAAGCTCGGCCTGCCGGAAGACGCGCGCATCGTCTTCTACGCCGGCCGGACGGGCGCGAAGAACGAGCGCAAGGGGTGGCGGTTCGTCCGCGCGCTGGCCGGCGGCCTGGCCGCCGCGCCGGGGGATCGGCGGCCGACCCTGTTCCTGTGCACCGGCGGCGGCGAGCCCGGCCCCGGGATCGTCCCGGTCCCGTTCATCACCGACCGCGAGCTGCTGGCCGAGCACTACGCGGCCAGCGACCTCTTCCTGACCCCGACCCTGGCCGACAACTGCCCGCTGTCGGTGCTCGAGGCGCTGGCCAGCGGCCTGCCGGTGCTCTCCTTCCGCACCGGCGGCGTCCCCGAGCTGGTCGAGCACGGCGAGACCGGCTACCTCGCCGCCTACGCCGACGGCGCCGACCTGCTGACCGGCCTGCTCTGGCTGCTGTCGCTCCCGCCCGAGCGCTGCGCCGCGATGGGCGCCGCGGCGCGGCGGCAGGCCGAGGCGCGCTACACGCTCGAGCGGATGACCGACGACTACGTCAGCCTGTTCCATCGGGTCCTCGCGGAGCGGGCGCGGTCCGCCGGAACGTGACCAGGAGGCCGTGGCCGCGGAACAGGCGGCGCAGCCCCAGGCGGAGGGCGGCGCGCAGCCCGGCGTTCGTGTAGCGGTTCGAGAGCGCCCGCGCGAGCGGCGCCGGGAGCCGCCGGGTCGCCCGCCGCCGGAGCGCCGAGACGAAGCCGCGCACGTTGTGCGCGGCCAGCGGCTCGTAACGGACCCGCTCGAGGGCGAGCGGCAGCAGCCCCTCGAGCGCCGCGAACGCGCCCGCCGTCCAGTGCAGCATGTGGTGGGGCGGCATGTTGAGCAGGCTGTCGTCGAGCTCGGCGAGGTAGCCGCCGCAGTTGGGCACGCAGAGGATCAGCCGGCCGGAGGGGCGGAGCAGGCGGATCATCGCCTCGAGGAACGGGCGCGGCTCGGCGACGTGCTCGAGCACCTGGAAGGCGCAGGCCGCGTCGAAGCCGCCGGCGTGCTCGCGGGCGGCGTCGTCCAGCCCGATCACGTCGACCGCGAGGCCGCGTTCGCACGCCGCGCCGGCGGCCTCGGGACTCAGCTCGATGCCGCGGGCGTCGACCCCCGCCGCCCGCGCCAGGGCGAGGAAGCGGCCGTCGCCGGCACCGACCTCGAGCACCCGCTCGCCCGCCGCGATCTCGCGCAGCGCGGCGTGGTATTCCCAGCGCGGCGTCGGGGCGCCGCCGTTGCGCCGCGAGGGCTCGTAGTACCACGCGCGGCGCTGGAGCCGGGCGTAGAGCCGCGCCGAGCCCGCGACGTCCGGCGGCGCGAAGAACCGCAACCCGGTGCGGCGGCAGCGGTAGAGCGTGATCGCCTCGTGACCGCGCAGCTCGTCGCGGATGTCGAGGCCGAGCTGCTCGCGCCAGGCGGCGATCAGCGTCTCGGCGGCGATGGTGCGCACCAGCTCGCAGTCGCTGCCGCCGGTGAGCGGGCTGCGCACCGGGGCGGGAAGGGGATCGTCCCGGCGCATGGGACTCACCGGTTCGCTCGGCGGACGGCTACCTACAGCAGGTCGGCCTTGATCTCGGCGAGGGAGGCCGTTCTCCCCTCTGCGACCTCCCTGCGCGCCGCCGCGATGATCTGGAGGAACTCGGGATGAGTGCTCAGCGCAAGGGATTCCGGATCCAGGTTCTTGAGACTGACGAGCGCGGCCACGGGCGTTGCTTCAGCGACCAGGATGACGGGTTCATCGCCCAGATCCGTGGCGTACTCCGCCAAGGTGCCGGTGGCCTGACTCAACTCGATGGTCTTCATGACTTCAGCTCCCTGCCGGCGACGAGCAGGCGATTGCCCCGTTTCGTTCCCACCGCGAGAATGGTTACTGTAGGCTCCAGTCCACCCTGCACATCGTAGAAGCCTGGCGGACAAACCTCTGATCTGTTCTCGGGCCGCAACCGCGAACCGGATCGCGTAGCCCATCCGTCCACGATGCTAGCACGCCGGCCCGGCGGCCGAGCGGGTGGCTAGGCGCGCATGGCCTCGTCGCGCCCGCCGCCGCCCAGCCCGAGCAGCGGCCGCAGCTCCCGCAGGTCGTCGATCACCGGCACGCCGAGGCCGGCGAAGCGGTCGTCGGCGGCGCGGCCGGCGAAGCGGACGCCGGTCGCGGCGGCGGCGCGGTAGTCGGAGAGGCCGTCGCCGACCATCAGCACCTCCCCGGGGGCGAGACGGTGGCGGTCGAGGATGCCGCGCAGGATCTCCTCCTTGCCCGGCGGCGAGCCGTGGACCTCGGTGAAGCAGTCTTCGACCCCGCGCTCGCGCACGATCCGCTCCAGCTCCTCCTGGGGGGTGCCCGAGGCGACGAAGACGAGCCGCCCGGCCAGCTCGCGCAGGAGCTCGAGGGCGCCGGGGACGAACGGCGAGGCGAGCACCCGCCCGACCACCCACGCGGAGTAGCGCTCGCCGAGCCGGCGCTCCGCGTCGGCCGGCAGCGGCCGGCGCAGCAGCTCGCGGTAGACCCAGCGGAACTTCTCGAAGCGCGAGATCCCGAGGTGCTGCTCGTGGTGGGCGAGGATCGCCGGCAGGTGCTCGGGGTGGTCGGCGAACATCGCGGCCAGCGCCTCGCCCTTGAGGTCGGCGGAGTCGAGGATCACGCCGTCGAAATCGAAGACGGCGGCGCGCACGGGAGCCTCGACGGCGGCGGCGGCGGTCACAACGAGCGGATCTCGGGCAGGTGCGCGAGCCACCACTCGGCGACGCTGACGTCGAGCCGGGTGTGGACGTCGCGGCCGGTGACCCAGTTGCGCACCACGGGATGGCAGCGCCGGCCCATCCACCACCAGGGGCTCGGGCCGTCGCGGCGCGCGACGCACCCCTTGCGGAACGCCCACACCCCCTGGTCGTAGTAGTAGGCCTTCGGGTAGGACTGGCGCTCGGTCGAGACCTGGCGGCCGGGGTCGCCGTAGGGGCGGAGCAGGCCGTCGGCGGCGATCTCGAGCGCGCGCAGCGGGTGGTCGTCGGCGGCCTCCCACACGGTCATCACCGAGTCGAGGTCGGGCGACTCGGCGAGGATCGACAGGCAGTGGTCGATCAGCGCGCCGTCGACCATCACCGTGTTGCCGAGCAGGAGGACGACGTTTCCGAGCCCCGGGTGGCG
Organism: uncultured Thermoanaerobaculia bacterium; assembly: GCA_964573125.1. Classification (GTDB taxonomy): domain Bacteria; phylum Acidobacteriota; class Thermoanaerobaculia; order Multivoradales; family JBCCEF01; genus CAVSQV01. The sequence goes on along the minus strand of CAZNIX010000034.1, from coordinate 1,683 downwards.
CGCGTCGACCCACTCGACGGCGTGGCGGATGACGTCGCCGTGGTTGACGTGGTCGCCGCCCAGCTCGTCGGGGCGGAGGATCACCTCGCAGCCCAGCCCGCGCGCGACGTTCGCGATCGACTCGCCGTCGGTCGACACGAACACCCGCCCGATCCGCGCGGCGTCGAGCGCGGCCGAGATCGGCCAGGCGACCAGCGGCCGGCCGCCGACCGGGTGGACGTTTTTGTCCGCGATCGATTTCGAGCCGGCGCGCGCGGTGACGATCGCGGCGTTGAAGGGCGCGGCGTCGAGGGGTTCGGCGCTCATCGCGGTCATCCGGCTACGGCGTCCCCGCGCGCTCGCGGTCGATCTGGGCGAGGAGCTGGAGCACGCCCTGGCCCATGTCGACGGTCAAGTTCGAGGTCAGCTTGCGCCCGACCCGCGGGCTGTAGGCGTAGGGGGTGATCCGGTAGTGGGTGTCGTCCGCCCCCTCGCGCGGCGGCACGTATTCGACCTCGATCTCCCGGCCGAGGATCTCCGAGAACAGGATGAAGAGGTCCCGGATCGGCGTCGGGTGGTGGCCGGTCAGGATCAGGTGCTGGTCGGCGTAGGCCGGATCGAGCGCGTCGGCCGAAAGCCGCGCGGCGTCCTCGACGTGGATGTACTCGCGCACGTCGTCGGGGCTCCCGTCGTGGCGCACCCGGCCCGCGGTCGCGGCCTGCTTGAGCAGGCGGTAGAAGCCGTTGCTCTCGTCGGCGCGCGGGCCGTAGAGGCTGCCGTAGCGGAGGATGGTGTAGGGCAGGCCGAACTGCCGCCGGTACTCCTCGATGAACGCCTCGCACGCCTGCTTGCTGCAGCGGTAGAAGCCGCCGGCGCGGCTGTAGACGTAGACCGTGCTCGCGAAGAGGAACCGCTCGACCCCGGCCGCGCGCGCCGCCTCGAGGAGCGCGACGGTGCCGAGCACGTTGGTGCGCGCCGCCTCGAGCGGCCGGGCGCGCGCGGTCTCGAGGTCGGCGAGCGCCGCCAGGTGGTAGACGGCGGCGGCGCCTTCGACCGCGCGGCCGACCGCCGCCTCGTCGAGCACGTCGCCGACCACCATCTCCTGGTCCGGCCGCCGCCAGGGCGAGGGCCGCCGGTCGAAGAGCGTCACCGCCCAGCCGCGCGCCGAGAGCACGTCGGCGATGTGGCTGCCGAGGAAGCCCGAGCCGCCGGTGACCAGGGCCCGCTTCACGCCGCGTCCTCCCGCGTCAGGTGGCGCACCACCGCCTCGGCGGCCTCGACCTCCATGGCGAGCCGGGCCTCGGCGGCGTAACCGCCGATGTGCGGAGTCAGGAGCGCGGTGTCGACGCCGGTCAGCGGCCCACGGTAGGGCTCGTTCGCGAAGACGTCCAGGTAGGCGCCGCCCAGCCGCCCCGCGCGCAGCAGCTCGGCGAGCGCGTCCTCGTCGAGGAGCCCGCCGCGCGCGGTGTTGACGACGACCGCGCCGGCCGGCAGCGTCTCGAGCCGCGCGCGATCCAAGAGCGGCGGCGCCCCGCTCTCGGCGGCGGCGTGGAGGGTGACGACGTCGGAGGCCGCGAGCAGCTCGTCGAGCCCGACCGGCTCGGCGCCGAGCGCGCCGGCGGCCGCCGCGGCGTCGGGGCGCGGGTCGGCCGCGAGGAGGCGCACCCCGAACGGTGCGAGCAGGCGCGCGAGCGCCCGCCCGGC